>JAGQQC010000437.1 GCA_020426395.1 Planctomycetaceae bacterium | reverse complement strand
CCTGATGTTCCCGCACGACCCGGCTATGCACTAAACGAGCGTGAGAAGTTTCCGGCCAGAGAGCCGTTATCTCTTCGAGTACCTGGTTCACCAGCTTCTCCTGAGTCCATTTAGCCAGCTCTCGGCTTTGGCTGATGACCACTTGATAATAATGTCTTTCCGGAGTCTCAATCTGCTGAATGGCGGAACGGTTGAAGATCCATTGCGAAATCCGTCCGAGTAAAACCGCATGAGGTTCCTCAGTTACGGGACGGTCAAACCACAGATGGACGGAAGAAATGGGGGCGGATTCAAGTTGTTCCGCCTGTTTCACGAAGGAAGGAGATGTGGCTTCATTTGAAAAGAGGCGACTCAGGGTATGCCAGGGTAAGGCAAGGAGATACGCATCTGCCGTCACTTCTTCCCCATTGGCCAGAATTGCCCGGTTAACTTGGTCTACATTAATGCGAAATTCCTTCAGCCTCGAGGAGAGTCGAATCTGGACTCCTTGCTGCCTTAAGTGTTCGAGCAGTTGTTCCCCATAAAGTTCCTGTAACGGCACCTTCGGGAGACTCACTTTCCAGGCATGTCGATGTGAGAGAAAACCTTGTACGAAAACCTGACGGGCCGTGGAATATTGAATCCGGTCAAGGGATTCGCTCAATGCGCTGACCAGAACGACCTGCCAGAAATCCCGTTGCACATGGGAAGATTGTCGTGCTTCATTCAACCAGTCCTGGAAAGAGCGAGTGTATTCCGTGGTTCTAATCAGCTTTCGTAAACCTCGGATGATTTCGGAACGTTCCGACCAGTTGAAATACTTTAATCGTAAGAAACTTCCCGTAAGATGAAACGGGGCGGGCCAGAAACCGTTTTGCAGGCGGCTTTGTTGTCCCTGTTCGTCGATGAATAGGAGCGAATCGAGTTGCTGAAATTGATGGGATAAATCGGCTTGCTCACAGAAGTGAAAAAAATTCGTGCAACAACCCATCGCGACATGCTGGCAGTTGTCGATCACTTCTCCCGTCGTTTGATCTACAAACGAACTGGCCCGGCCACCCAGTCGAAGACGCGCTTCATGGAGTTCAACCGCTATACCATGAGAAGAGAGTGCCTGTGCAGCCGCCAGTCCCGCAAGACCACCGCCGAAGATCACGACTTTGTGGGGAGAAGTCGTCTGCCGGGGCTGGGCAGGAGAGTGAGCCTTCTCCCGGTTCATCATCCTCTCCTTCACCTGACGGTTACGTCGTTCCGGGAAATTTCTTATTGGTCGAGCAAATCTTCAAGATCTTCGGGTGAAAAATTTTCAACCAGTTTTTCCGGTGTCAGCGGTTCGACGATGGCATATTCCCCTTTGCACCACCGGAGAAAATCAATCTCCTGACACCGTTTGGAGCAGAATGGAAAATGCTCATTTTCGGTCAGTTCAAGGGAGTGAACAGGTTCATTGCAGATAGGGCAGAGTGCCGGGCCAATCATGGTGCTTCTCCTCTTTCCTGAGTAGAACAGCCTGCGAACTACTTTCAGAGGCTATGGGGACGTGAACTCAAGAGGTTCAATTATACCACCGAGTCACTTCGAATCCTACCAGTGGCGGCATTCGTTGTTTTGAAACAGGTGGTGTTCTCGATCCGGATGAAGTCAGGCTCTTCATTCAGAGGAAGAAGATGACTTTTTGCTCCCGCCACTACTCTCTTTACTGCTACTGGAACTGGAGGAATCCGATTTACTGTCCGCCGCGGCCGCTTTTTTATAGGAGGAACTGCGGTAGTCGGTTTGATAGAAGCCGCTTCCCTTAAAGATAATTCCGGCACCGGGACCGATTTGACGTTTTGCTTTTAACTTACCGCATTCGGGACACTTGCGAATGGGTTTCGCTTTGATCGATTGAAACACTTCCCACTCGTGCTCGCAGGCACCACATTTATAATCGTAGGTTGGCATTCAGAGACCGCTCACAAAAAGAACAGGAATGGAAAACAGAATTTATCAGAAGGAAGAAAGAGGAGATCAAAACTACTCCGGGTTAACCGGGCCACTGGAAACCAGCACCTTGCTGGGACGAACGACTCGATCATGGAGAACATAACCGGGTTCGGCTTCAGCGATAATATGCATTGCCGGAATTTCTTCGCTCGGCATGTTTTGAATGGCTTCGTGGACGTTTGGATCGAAAGGTTTTCCAACCGCTTCGATTTTTTGTACTCCATGTTGGGTAAAGATCGTTTCGAACTGTTGCAACACCATTTGAATTCCCTGCAACAGGTCGTTCACATTGCCAGCACTTTCACCCGCAGCAATGGCGCGCTGCAGGTTATCCAGACCGGGTAACAAATCACGGGCGAGCGCCATCGACTGATATTTGCGTTGTTCTTCAAGTTCCGTACGTGTTCGACGACGGACGTTTTCCAATTCCGCGCGAGTCCGCATCAGTTGATCGTACTGCTGATCTCGTTCAGACGTGACCTGTTGCAGTTGGTCTTCAAGTGAGGATTCCGTTTTGCCTGCGACCGTATCATCAGGAGTCGCAGTGTTGTCTTCCGGATGGGAGGCGTCGTTTTCGGTCATCGTTTCCAACTCAATATCAGATAAGGTTCGCTAATAGATAATTATTCGTCTGAAGTCGTGAAAGAGGCAAAATAATCTTTCACCGACTCGAAAAATGTTTTGCGATGGGGGGAGACATGTTTGTGTTCCAGTTCGGCCAGTTCCCGTAGAAGTTCTTCCTGCCGCTCCGTCAATTTATTGGGAACTTCGATCTGCACTTCGACAACGATGTCCCCGGTTCGGCGACCGTGAACATCTGGCATTCCCAAACCTTTCAGGCGAAATTGCTTATTCGGTTGGGTTCCGGCGGGGACCGTCAAATTATGAGGTCCCGAGAGCGTGGGGACATCCAGCTCCGCTCCGAGTGCTGCCTGCGTATAGGTAATGGGAACGTGACAGTAGAGGTCTTTGTCGCGTCGCTCGAAAATCTTGTGGGGTTTCAGATGAACATCAACATACAAGTCGCCCGGCGGGCCACCATGCTGTCCTGCTTCTCCTTCTCCGCGCAAACAAAGCTGCATACCATCGTCGATCCCGGCGGGAACATTGACTTCTAACGTATCTGTTTGGGAAGTATGTCCCGTTCCATGGCACGTTGAGCATTTGTCATGAATGACCTGGCCAGCGCCCCGGCATGCGGGACAAGTGGTTTGGACTCGGAAAAATCCTTGTGACTGAACGACTTTTCCATGTCCCCCACAATAATCACATTTCTCCGGGGAACTTCCAGGCTTGGCGCCTGAGCCACTACAAGTGGTGCATTGAACGTTCCGTTCAATCTCCAGAGTTCGTGAGCAACCGGAGGCCGCTTCGTGCAAATCGACTTTGATCGAAGTTCGTAGACTAGCTCCCTTGCGCGGTCGGTTTCCACCACCTCCACGCCGACCACCGCCGAAACCGAAGCCTTCGAATAAGTCGCCGAAGGCATCAAAAATATCGTTTACGTCGTGAAAGCCTCCTCCTCCTGCGCTTCCCCCACCGAAACCTGAAAGTCCGGCGTGACCGTAGCGATCGTAACGGCTCCGTTTATTTTCGTCGCTCAATACTTCGTACGCTTCAGAGGCTGCCTTGAAACGTTCGATAGCCTCATCATCCCCCGGGTTGCGGTCGGGATGGTTGGCAATCGCCAACTTCTTGAACGCCTTTTTGATTTGCTCTGGCGTCGCATCGCGCGAGACGCACAGGACTTCATAAAAGTCACGTTTTGTAGACATGAGCTATAACAGTTTCGTTGGAGTACAGCGAAATCTTTCGCGTGGACATCATCGGTCGAATGCAGCGGGCGAGCTGAAAATATCCTAAGGAGAAGTGGAGTCAAAGTAGAATTGTGAACGAGCCGTTAACGAGTGAGGGCCTGATCGAAAAAAAAG
>JAGQQC010000436.1 GCA_020426395.1 Planctomycetaceae bacterium | reverse complement strand
TCCCACGAAGATGTGTCGGATGAAGAGGGAGATAGTGGCGGAACAACCACAGCGGTCGATACCCGCGAAGGCCAATCCTCAGAAGAGGGTGAGTCCTATTCTGACCAGGATGTTGCCGATAAATCAGGAACTGAAAGCGAGACCGCTCAGGAAGGTTCCACCACCTCTACAGCAGCTTCCCCTTCTGAAACATCAGCTTCAGCAGATGAGACGGACGAAGGTGTTGATACTGAAATCGAATCGATCAGTCGCGACGATTATCTGCCGACAGGCAACCAGGGATCCCTTCGGGAAATGCGTCCACGCGGCAATATGGGAGGCAGTCGCAAAGGAGGGGCCGCCAAGCCCAAACCTCGAACGGCTCTTCCAAATATTGCTGCTCAACCGAAATTCGAAATCCCCAAAAAGAAAGTGGACAGCGCGAGTGAGGGAGCAGCTCAAAAGCCGGACGTCAAACTGACACCCGACTTGTTAGCTGGCCAAAGTCCTCTTGCCTCCCATTTGCAAAAATCGATCGAACAACGGGGTCGCAAAGGGTTCAAAACGGATGAACCGGGAGACGATGAAAAAGCCCGGAAATCTGCTAAGGAAGAACAAAGCCAAAAACGGGATCGTCGCCGAGGCGGCCGCCGTCTGATGGATGAGCTGGAATCGGAAAATGCCTACCGACCACAGCACCGCCGAGCCCGAAAACGGAACCAGCGGGAAATCGTACGAAAAACGGAGGCTGTTATTACTCCCCCTATTACCGTCCGTACTCTTTCCGAGGCAATTGGCCAACCCTCCAAAGACATCATCAAAATCCTCTGGGGCCAGGGGAACATGGTCAACATCAACGACACCCTGTCCGAAGAAGAGGCTCTTGAAGTTTCAATCGAGCTGGGAGTCGAGCTCGAAATCAAACGACAGGAAACGGCTGAAGATCGCTTGACTCTGGCAGCTGATTCGGAAGAAGCCTCCGAAAACCTCCAAATTCGTCCCCCAATCGTGACCATTCTGGGACACGTTGACCATGGTAAGACCTCTTTGCTCGACAAGATTCGTTCTGCAAACGTGACGGCGGGAGAAGCTGGGGGAATCACACAGCATATCGCTTCTTATCAAGTCGATCATAATGGCAAGAAGGTTACCTTCGTCGATACACCGGGGCACGCCGCTTTCGGAGAGATGCGGGCACGCGGTGCAAACGTCACTGACATCATCGTGCTGGTGGTCGCCGCAGATGACGGAGTGATGCCGCAAACCAAGGAATGTATCAGTCACGCGAAGTCAAGTGGTGCACCGATTATCGTCGCCATGAATAAATGCGACTTGCCCGATGCAGACGAACAGAAAGTGTTGCAGGATTTAGCTGCTAATGAAATTCTTCCAGCCGAATGGGGCGGGGAGATCGAAGTCATTCGTACATCCGCCATGACTGGCCAGGGTTTAGATGATCTTCTGGAAACAATCCTGCTGACGGCAGAACTCCATGAGTATAAGGCGAATCCTGATCGCGATGCGGTCGGTGTTTGTCTCGAAGCCTTCCGTGATGAAGGACGAGGAGTCATGTCCTGGTTGATCGTCCAGAAAGGAACTTTACGCGTCGGCGATGTCATCCTCTGTGGCGAAGCATACGGTCGTGTGCGAGCAATGTATAACGATCGAAATGAAGAGATCGAGGAAGCTCCTCCATCGACGCCGATTAAACTGGCTGGACTCGATGAAGTTCCCGGCGCCGGTGAATTTTTCTATGTATTACCCGAAATCGAAGAAGCCCGCCAGATCGCAGAAACTCGGAAACATCGCGATCGAGCCGAGGTTCTGGCAAAACGCCGCAAGTCGATCAGCCTGGACGACCTCCTTTCCGCTGCACGCTCTGGTGCTGTTTCCGACCTACCACTCATTCTCAAAGCAGACGCTCCCGGTTCACTGGAAGCAATTCGCTCGGAACTGGAGAAATTGGATCATCCGGAGGTCCGGGTACAAATCATCCACGAAGGGGTTGGTGGGGTAAACGAATCTGATGTTTACCTGGCCAGCGCATCGGGGGCCATCATTCTGGCGTTCCACGTGATCGCCGAAGATCGGGCAGAAGTGCTTGCTGAACAGGAAGGGGTCGATATCCGCCGCTTCCGAATCATTTACGAATTGACCGACACAATTAAGCGTTCACTGGAAGGACTGCTTGAACCCGAGGCAAGAGAAGTCGCTACGGGCCGTGCCCTCGTCTTGCGAGCATTCAGCTTCAGCAAAGTAGGCAAGATTGCCGGTTGTCGTATCTTGAATGGAACAATTGATCGTAATAACCGAATTCATGTTATTCGCGACCAAACGGTTATCAACAACTATTCGATCGCTTCTTTGCGACGAGAAAAGGATGACGTCAAGGAAGTTCGTGAAGGGATGGAATGTGGTATCCGCCTGGACGGCTTCAACGATGTCAAAGAAGGGGACCTGCTCGAAGCTTATCGCATCGAAACGGTAAAAAGGACACTCGACTGACATGCTATTTCCGAACCTTTTCCCCGATAGGGCTTCAGGTTCGTTAGCTCAGGACAGTCAGGTGTTCTTTTCCTGGCATGTTCTCTTATCCTCCGGAGACCATGAAACAACATGACTTCCCGTCGAATTGAAAAACTGGCACAAGCGATCAAGGAGCAGGTCAGTACCACAATTCTCCTGCACCTGCGAGATCCGCGCGTAAAGAACGTGACGGTCTTGGGTGTAGAAGTCGCCCCCGACGTGCGCTCCGCAACAATTCTGGTCTCGATCATGGGGAATGAGAAAGAACAAGCACTCTGTATGCATGGTCTGGAATCTGCCCGTGGTTTTTTGCAGTCCAAGGTCGCTGATCGCATCCAAACCCGGTACACCCCGATTCTCAAATTCAAACTCGACGAGGGTATCAAGAAAAGCTTCGAAGCCGAGCGTATTCTGAAGGAGCTTGAAATGACCGAGTCCTCAAAGGAAACCCCCGTTGAGACTGGTGAACAGGAGCTGGAAGACTAGAATAAACTCTTCATTCCACACTACTTCCTACCGATTTCCACTCGGCGGAATCTCACCGCCTATCGTCAACTGAGTTCATTTCCTCCAGATAACGATTACCGATATGGCTGCTGAACCTTCTCTGAAAGCATCTGACAAACAGGCCATCAGTAAGAAATTGATTCCTGTCCTGAAGAAGCAATACGGCTCTGCCATTCCCAAATTGCAATTCCCGGTTCTGGAAACAATCCTCTTTGCGGTTTGCCTGGAAAATAATACGGTCGAGGATGCTCAAAACCTGTTTGAGCGACTGAAAAGTTCCTTCTGTGATTTGAACGAAATGCGAGTCAGCTCGATCACCGAACTCGTTGAAGTTATTGGAGAGAAAGATCCGGATGCGGAATACCGCGCACTTCGAATTCGTTCGCTTCTGCAATATGTCTTCGAGACCACCTTCAGCTACGATTTGGAACAGTTCACCCGCAAAACCCAGGATCAGGCCCAGAAATTCCTGAAGAAGATCCCCCATCTCTCCCATTTCGTCCATCAATTTACCTTACTGGAAGTGCTGGGCGCCCATGTCATTCCCGCAGATGCCCGCATCAATGAACTGGCCATCTGGTGGGGCTTTACTTCGGCGGAATCGGGCGAAGATAAAGCTTCGGATTCATTAAAATCGTCTGTCCGTAAAAGCGATGCTCCTCTCTTCTTTTATTTACTGCGGTCCGCGTCCTGCGATGACAAGTTCATGAAGAAGATCGCGAAAGACATCACCTCGGTGGGTGATGAATGCTTCGAGTTGATGGACGCTCACACACGATATACTGATCTTCTGAGCGGAAAGACTCCTCGCAAAAAAGCAGCCACACGAACGGCAAAAGCGAAACAAGCCAAAACGACCAAAACCACTAAAAAGAAAGTAAAAAAGACCGTCAAG
>JAGQQC010000435.1 GCA_020426395.1 Planctomycetaceae bacterium | reverse complement strand
CATCTTCATTCACTACGAAGATCGCTCCATGATCCCGACACCAGGCATCGTTGGTGTGGAAATGATGAAATTCAATCTCACCAGTAGCACCCGCTTGCTGAAGATGTCGGCGAGCGCGTTGTTCCATCTCCAGGTCGTTCACATTGATATGCACCGGTTCCGATTCCGCCAATGCCGCCACCAACTGGGCATAGACAGGTTGAATCAACTCCAGTTTTCCCGGCCAGGAATTTTCGTTGTGTGGCCAGGAGAGCCAGGTCGCGGCGTGGGGTTCCCATTCCGCCGGCATCCGGTAACCAAGTTCGCGGGGAGAGGTCATGACGACTCTCCGTCGAGAAACCGTTTCGTGATTCCCCCATAGGCATCAATCCGGCGGTCACGCAAAAACGGCCAATGGGTGCGAGTGACATCCATTTGCTGGAGGTTAATTGAGATGACCTTTACTTCCGTTTCGGTGATCGGAGCCCGGTAAAGGATCTGACCATCCGGCCCGCAGGCAAAGCTTTGCCCCCAGAATTCAATCCCTCCACCGGTCTCACCTTCATGACCGGTGCGGTTGACGGAGAACACGAAGCATCCATTCGCCACGGCATGCGATCGCTGTATAAGTTCCCAGCTTTCGTGCTGCGCTTGGCCGAACTCCACCTTCTCCGAAGGATGCCAGCCGATGGCGGTGGGGTAGAAGAGGATCTCCGCGCCGCTGAGCGCCGTTAACCGGGCCGCTTCCGGATACCACTGATCCCAGCAGATGAGCACGCCCAGTTTGCCATATTTGCAGGGAATCGTTTTGAAACCGAGGTCACCGGGGGTGAAATAAAACTTCTCGTAAAAGAGCGGGTCATCCGGGATATGCATTTTCCGGTAGATCCCGGCCAGTGAACCGTCGGCATCGATCACGGCTGTCGTGTTGTGGTACAGCCCCGCCGTGCGCCGTTCGAACAGGCTGGCGATTACCACCACATTCAATTCTTTGGCGACCTGGCTGATCGCCTTTGTGCTCGGCCCCGGAATTTCTTCGGCCAGATCGAACATCCGATGGTCCTCGGTCTGACAGAAGTAGAGAGACCGAAACAGCTCCGGCAGGCAGACAATCTGCGCCCCCTGATCCGCCGCTTCCCGAACTCCTTCAATGGCCTTTTGCAGGTTCTCCTCAGGGTTGGAAGTGCACCGCATCTGCACCAAACCGATCCGCCGTTCTGTTCGATTCATGTGAGAACCTGACCTGATAGAAAGTGTAGAGCTCATTCTGAAACCCGGTTGTGGTTGTTCTACAGCCTGTAAAACAAAGGGTAATGTGACCCATCAGAGAGTTTTAGAACTACTTAGAGAAATCAAAACTGGTCGTCGACGAAATGCTATAAACAGGGAGCCCCCGGATGCAAGTATATCAGGCCAAATCTACGGTCAGTTTTCGGCATTAAACAACGTTCGAAGTCAACCGAAAATGGGCTGCATTTCGGCTTTGTACAACCGTTCTATTTTGCTGTTAAAAAGCTCCCTGCCTATGATCGGCGATATAGGAAATCGGTTATAATAGGAGGGCATACTTCTGCTTCTTCAATTCCCCTCCAAGAGTGAACTCTGCATGGTCAACCGCTTCGGCCTGAAAGAAAGTGAGTCCGTCAGAAAACGCCCGGCATTATACGTGGGCAGTACGGGCTTTTGGGGCTTGATACGACATCTCGTTGAGGCATTCGAATTGATGCGTAAAGCTGGCGCTACCTGGATCGAATTCGAACTGATTCCACCTGGGGATTTCGGTCAGCAGATGGAATGTATCGTGTGTTCGAATGGACGATTGCGAATCGAGAAGAATGAACGCGGTTGTGTTAGTCCGTTTGAGGATTTTGACGTCAATCCTGATGAGGATCGAGCTACTTTCGATCTGTTCATGCACGCTCCCGTTGTCTGTGGCCTTTCAGCTTCCCTTACAGTTCAATCGCAGGATGGAGAGAAAATTACGACCGCCAAGTTTGTCTGCGGCAATTGTGAAAGCTACAGTCAGTCAGCGTCATCTGAGGAGGGGGACTCTCTGGAGGTGCGATTCATTCCGGATCAGACCTTGTTCGAGGTCAGTTCCGTCTCCATTCAAAACCTGTATAGTTACTGTCGGCGAAACGCCGCTTTTTATCCGGAACTGGAGTATCGGGTGAAGCTGGGGGATGAGGTTAGAACTTACAAGTCGTCGAACGGACTCCAGGATCTATTCGATTCGTTTGCACACCCTTGTCAGACGTTGCATCTCCCTATCCGCATTCGCGAACAGGATGAAGACTTCAAGGTAGAGGCAATTTTTGCCATGCACGGCTGGTCGAATAATTTGATTCAATCATTTGCGAATAAAGGTTTCGTTCCGGAAGGGGGACCACATATTGAGGGTTTTCTGGAGGCCCTTCAACCATTGTATTCTCAACCGGCTGCTGCTTCCGGAGTCATTGCGGTGATCGCGATCGAGTACATTCCCATCGGTTGGGCGGGAGCCATCAAAGCCAGACTTATTAACTCGGAACTCCGCGAAAAAATGAAATGCTTGGTGGAACGCGGCCTGGAAAAATGGATACAGGAGAATCCAGAGGAACGGGAACATCTCAAACAGGTGGAGAGGTTCCGGTGTTCGAATAACTGGTGAGGCGAATTATTTATGTGATTGTCGAAATTTCAACGTGAACTTCGTTATTGAATTCTTAAGGAGGGAATGTGGGAAGATTTGAAGATTTGGGGCTTGTGGAAAGCATTCGTAAACGACCTTCGATGTATGTGGGTAGCACAGAATTCTTTGGATTTATCAACTATCTGGTGAGTGGTTTTGATCTCATGCTGCACCACGGTGCCAGTTGGATTGAAATTCAACCCGGTGATGACATCAAGCCTTGGGTAATTCGTTCGGACGCTAACTTGCCTTTGGAATTAAACGAAAAGGAGCAAGTAAAGATATTTGAAACGTATGATTACGCAGAGACTGAGTATGAAAAGCCCAATTCTCTCCCTCCGCTATTTGATGCATATATCTTCTACGCTCTTTCAGAAGAATTTGAATTAAAAGCAATTTCAGATGGGAAACAGATCACCTTGAAGGCTAGATGTGGCGAAAAGGGAGTATTTGAACAGATTCCCGTCAACGATTCATCTTCCACTGTCGTGATTGAATTTCATCCGGATACATACATCTTCAGTGTCACCGAAGCGTCCATTCGAAATCTGCATAGTTACTGTCGGCGTAACTCAACTCTTTATCCCGGAGTCTCCTATAGAATTAAAACTGGTGACGAATTGGTCGAATACAAATCAGAAAATGGGCTCACTGAATTTTTTGAATCGATGGTGCATCCTTATCAGGTTCTCCACAAACCAATACATGTCCAGGAAATGGAAGATGACCTCAAGGTGGAGGCTGTTTTTGCATTACACAGCTGGTCAGAAGACTACATTGTTACTTTTGCGAACAAAGGTCGGGTTCCTCTGGGAGGGACTCATCTGGCAGGATTTATTGAGGCAGTTGCTCAGTTGAGATCTGAGGCCAATGTGCATGCCGGGAATATCGGAATCCTGGCTATTGAACATCCAGATATTACTTTTGAAGGTTGCATCAAAGGACGAGTAGGTAATCCTGAATTTCGCGATCTGGTACATAAACTTATTTCTCACGGTATTCAGAAGTGGAGTGAAGCGAATCCCGAAGAAGCACGTTTAATGCAAATGGTCGAGCGATTTCAATTTGCTGACATCTGGTAACGTGGCTCTCTCTACAAAATCAATATGGCCCTAACCCTTTCATTTCACTAAATTTCCCATCACAATCATTTGATCTCTCTCAGGGACTCATTTCGACTTATTCTCTCCAGCAAAGAAAGCTCTCCATCATGCCGACGGAGTTGAATGCGGTTCTCGCTCAACGCATTGACCTCGCACCGGGGCT
>JAGQQC010000434.1 GCA_020426395.1 Planctomycetaceae bacterium | reverse complement strand
CCCCATGTTAAAAATGAACATCATCGCGAGCAGGATTAACAGGATCAGCCAGATACCACCGGGGAAACCGGGAGCGGGGCGTCGTTTCTTTTCTCCAGAATCGGACTTGTGTTCCTCTGAATCCTGTTTGCCAGTAGGTTCAGGTTTGGAAGAGGGAGAATCCATCAATATTCCTTTGGATCAATTCAATCTGACCGACAGTCTGTACCTCAACAGCAGACCGAAAGGCGATCTTTGTGAAAAGCGAACCAACTTCCCCAGTTGTGGTTATTCCACAACCTGTAAATTGTAAATTAATGGGCAATTTGACCCATTAGAGGGTTCCAGGATCACTTCTATTTCTCAGGTAGCGGACAGGCATCCTGCCTGTTGTTCGGTTGAATTCAAAAGTAATGTAAATAAGGTCACTTATATAAACAGGGTGGCCCTATTCTAGAAAGTTCCCGCACAATGAAAAACCGACTGAGGCCTCCCTGGCAGAGGGATCGCAAAATAATCCTGGAGGAATCAGGAGAGCTTCGTCAGCGGGTTTTCCCGGTTTTCGAGTGGAAATTCAACCCGGGTTCCCAATCGATGGGATTCGAATACAGCGACGATCATTTCAATGGCTGCACGTGCGTCGTACATGCTGGCAACGGGCTGCGTGTCCTCTTTGATCGCCCGTAATAAATCAAGTACGGCCATATGGTTTCCACCACCATGCCCGGATCGATCACTGTCCTCCGCCTTAATTGGCTCCCAGTTCGCATTACCAAAGTGAGGCGACCAGGTGCTATCGCGCAAAATAGCGGCTTGCATCGAATAGCCGGTCGTCATTCGGATCATTCCTTTGCTGCCAAAGAGAGTTAGCGAGAAACGTCCCGGTGAACCGGATGAATTCCGGGTTGAGTTGAAATACCCAGGAATTCCATTCTGAAATTCATAGGTGGCAAACAAGGTGTCTCCCGCAAGGGGACCGATCCCCTCATTTCCTTCGAAGACATCCTCTTTCGTCACCGGATGTCCATCGGCAAAAACACGCGCCGAACAGGCTTCCACATCGCCGTTAAAGTAACGCATCATGTCGAGTACATGGGAACCGAGTACCCACAAGTCTTCTCCTCCTCCGCGCCGATCTTCCTTGCCACGTCCGCGCATTTCGATCAATTCACCAATTTCTCCAGCGGCGACCATCTCTCTCACTTTGGAGATCAACGGTGAATATCGGGTCGTGTGGGCGATGGCTAATTTGAGATGTTTTGATTCCAGCGCCGTGACGACATCGTCAGCCTGTTTCAAGGTGGGCATAAAAGGTTTTTCCATGTAGACATGGCAGTTATGCTCGGCGGCTTCCATCGCCATTTCATGATGCTGGTCGATCCAGCGTTGACTGATGGAGACCATGTCCAATTCTTCTTTATCCAGCATATCCCGGTAGCTGAGATAACTTCGTTTGGCTCCTGTTTTCTGTAATGCATCCGCCAGACCACTTTTATTGTCATCGGCGACCGCGACCACCTCGATATTGGGAACATCCTTCCAGACCACATCTAATCCGTGACCATAATCCCCTTTACCAGTTCGGCCAATTACCCCGACGCGCCAGGTTTTCTGCATGAGAACATTCCTTGAGAAAATAATGATTCAGGCGAAGGTTCCGATTTAAGAAAAGTGGCATCCCGATGAGTGCTTGCCTTTTCTCGCAGGCCCCTGCATGATAGAGAACAGGTTTGAGATTCTATTTATCATGACCGCTGGTTGGAGGAATCTCAAACGGAAAACGGTTTTTCCACATGGGGATATCACTCATCCCCAGAATTCCGAGACCAAAAAATAACGAGAATGTGACGAGTCAGTTATGAAACCGCTCAAATACGCCCAAATCGGGACGGGACATGGACACGCATCGAAAATCCAGAATTATGTCGCATCTCAGGAATTTGAAGTCGTTGGGATTGCTGAACCGGATGAACGCTTAAAACTACTCGCGATCGATTCCGGAAGATATCAGGGCGTGAAGTGGCTTTCTGAAGAAGAAATTCTCAACAACGACCAAATCGACGTTATCGGTGTGGAAACCCAGGTGGGTGACTTACTCGCAACGGCAGAAAAATGTGTCAATGCCGGTTTCCATATCCATCTCGATAAACCTGCCGGAGCCTCCCTTCCCCAGTTCAAACGGATCCTCGACGAGGCCGCTATGAAGCACATTGTCGTGCAGATGGGGTATATGTATCGTTACAATCCCGCCGTCAAAATGCTGAAAACGTTTTTGGAGAAAGGCTGGCTCGGAGAGGTTTTTGAAATCCATGCCGTCATGAGTAAAGTCGTGGGTGAAGGTTAACGCAAGGCGCTGGCGGAATTCAAAGGAGGAATGATGCTCGAACTGGGATGTCATTTGATTGATCTGGTCGTGGGCATTCTAGGAGAGCCGGAAGAAGTGGTTCCCTTCCTGCAACATGCTTCCTTGGAATATGACGATGGTCTTAACGATAACACCCTCGCGGTTTTCAAATATCCGCACGCTCTTGCTTCCGTGAAAACGGCGGGGCTGGAAGTCGAGGGATTCAAACGTCGGCACTTTGTTGTTTGTGGTACCAAAGGGACGTTTCACATTCAACCACTCGATGCACCCTCTGTTCGGTTTGCCTTTAATGAACCGCATCAGCCTTACAAGCAGGAATACCAGGAAGTCAACTTTGGAAATTATCCTCGCTATAAGCACGATATTGAGGAATTGGCTAAGTGGGTGCGAGGGGAAGCGGATCCTGCTTTTTCGTATGAGCACGACTACATCGTTCAGAAAACGGTACTCAAAGCCTGTGATATGCCGCTTGATTAACTGGGCTCGTTCCTGGGCTGCGGATTCTGTTCCAGGAAACATTGGATAAGTTCTATCATCTCCGCAGGTTTATCTTCAAAGAGATAATGCCCCGCATCGGGGAAGACGGTGGTATTCGCGTTTGGGAAAAATGTTTTGAACTCTTCCAGAAATTGTGTCGTGAAGCAGAAGTCCTGTGCTCCCCAGATAAATTGCATCGGATAGTCTTTGAATTTTGCCAAGCCTTCTTCAACCTCTTTCAGCGTATTGTAGCTGGGGTGAGTTGGTTTTAAGGGAATGTCCTGTACAAAACGCAAGACGCCAATACGATTATGCCAGTTGCCATACGGGGCTAGATACCCGGCTTTAACGGCCGGTTTCATCACCTGCTTGTCTACGACAGTCCACTTTAAGCCGAACCGGACAAACGCGTTGAACCCCCGCACTGCCACGGCACCAAAGCCTGGAATGTGGATCAAGTGAATACTCCGGGGAATCAACTTCGAGCGAAACGCGGCTGTATTACCCAGTACGAATCGTGCCGCTCGTCCTGGCTGGCGAGCCGCCGCTCCCATCGCAATCGCCCCTCCCCAGTCGTGTGCGATGAATGTGATTTTTTGCAAATCGAGATGCTCAACTAGAGCAAGTAGATTTTCTATATGATTGTTCAACCGGTAAGGATAATCCTGGGGTTTGTCCGAAAAACCGCATCCCAGGTGATCGATAGCAATGCAGCGGTAATGGGGCGAAAGTGACTTGATCAAATTACGCCAGGCAAAGCTCCAGGTCGGGTTGCCATGGACAAACAGCAGGACTTCTCCTTCCCCTTCGTCCACGTAATGCAGCCGATGTCCCTGATGTTCAATGTAGTGCGAGGGAAAGGGGTATTCTTCTGCGAAGCCGCTACGGTCAGGGGAGGTCATAACAGTCGATAAATATTTCAGCAGAAGAATTCAAAAAGTGGGGCACAATTCACAGGGGAAAATTAACCGAGATTCTAAAATCCACTGATGGGTAAACCTGCCCCTTTGTTACACAGATTGGACTGGAACTATCGGGGTTTTTCCGGAGTTGATTTCAGTGGTTTTCGTTTATTGATCAATTCTGCCAGAAGGTCGGCGAGTTGATCGTT
>JAGQQC010000433.1 GCA_020426395.1 Planctomycetaceae bacterium | reverse complement strand
TTCGATATGGAACTGAACCGTCCGTTGGCGATCAAGGTATTATCCCCCCGGTTTTCTGAAAGTGGAACTGCCCGCAAGCGATTTGCCCGGGAAGCCCGGGCGGCTGCCGCGGTGATTCATCCCAATGTGGTTGCTATTCATGGAGTGAATTGCGAAACCAGAACACCTTACCTGGTCATGCCTTTTATTGCCGGGGTGTCATTGCAACGTTTCGTAGAAAAGCAGGGTCCGCTCGAAGAAAAAGAAATTGTGCGCATCGCGCTCCAGGTTTCTTCCGCCCTGGCCGCCGCGCATTCACAGGGGTTGGTACACCGCGATATTAAACCGGCAAATATTCTAGTGGAATCCGATGTCAGCCGTGTATTTGTTACCGATTTTGGACTGGCGAGAGCAATCGACGATGCGTCACTGACCCAAAGCGGTTGCTTTGTCGGTACACCGAATTATATGTCTCCTGAACAGGCATTGGGCAAACGGATTGATGGTCGTAGCGATCTATTCAGCCTGGGAAGTGTGATCTACTTCATGGCGACCGGACGAATGCCTTTTCGCGCTGAATCCGCCTTAAGTACTTTGAATCGGATTGCGAACGATGAGCCGAAATCATTGCAGCAGGTGAACAGCGATATCTCCCGGACACTCAATGACATCGTGATCAAATTACTCGAAAAAGATCCGGACAACCGTTTCCACTCGGCAATTGAACTTCATGACACCTTGGAAAAGTATCTGAATTACCTGCATCGTCCTGATGTTTCCACGCCACCTGAGATTGAAGTTCGAGGCCGTTGGAAAAGAGGTTCAACAGATCTGTTTACCCTGTTAAAAAAAGGAATCCCCGCTATGACGATTCTCGTGTTATTGTCTCTCTTGCTGCTTGAAAAAGATGGTGTTGAAACATTGCCTACTTATGAAGTGAAACAAGAAACTCGAATTCAGGATATAAAAAAGAAGATTCAAACAACGAATGAGCAACGTCGAGTAGTTAAGTCAAATGGGGACAGGGGGCGTAGGGTGATCGAAAAAGTTGATCTGGCCGACGTCCGTCAGGCTGTTTCAGGATTGGAGTTAACTGAGGAAGTCTTAAGTGGTATCGCTAAAAGTTTGGAAAAATCGCCGGGAGAGGTCCAGAAGGAAGATTTAGACAAAGTCACTTCACTAACGATAGGGGATAGCGAAAAAATTGTTGACTTAAAACAGTTGGAGGTTCTGACAAACCTTGAGAAACTGGAACTCAGGAATAGCTTTGCGTTACAGGATCTGTCTGCATTGAAGTATCTTCCCAAATTGAGTTCGCTGACAATTCATCAGGGAAAACTGCTCATAGATATTCGCCCCCTGGCGGAGATACCGGGACTGAAAGAGCTTAATTTGATTAAGTGCAATAATCTGGAAAATATCTATCCACTTGAAAAAATGAAACAACTTCAGAAATTGACGCTTTACGAATGCCCCGTCAAACAGATCAATTCAATTTATAAGTTAACCGAATTGACTTACCTTGATCTTGTGGGCTGTAATAATATTGATTTTCTGATTTGGATGCCCAAGCTGGAAGTGCTTTTTCTGAAGGATTGTGAAACCCTATCGGACTTGTCCACTTTGGGTGATCTGTCGAACTTGAAAAGTCTTGAACTAAATCATTGTCCATCGGTCAGTAATTTGAAGCCGCTCGGAAAACTCACCAACCTGGAAACGTTATATCTATATGAATGTGCTAATGTGACCAGTGTGTTACCACTTGCGGACAACCTAAACCTTCAACATCTGGAGATTCACGACTGCGATAAAATATCCGATATTTCTACCGTGATGTCCTTGCCCAATATTGAGGAAGTGTCAATCAAAAACTGTGCGAATTTGACGACAGTTAAGATTAATAAACGGAAAGAGGAATAGTATTCAGTCAATTACGAAATGACGTTTCAACAAAAAACGGCGATTCCTATAAGTAGGAATCGCCGTTTTGTATTTCATTCTTAAAGAGCGGGAACAAGGTGGAACCCCGCAGGGTTCAGCACCTTGTTCCACACATCCACAAATTCTGTGCACTCGTTTAGATGGTTAAGTAGACTAACGAACTGCCACTGAGTTCGAACCTTGTTGTAGAGAGGGATCAAGGTCGAAACGGTCCAGATTCATCACCTTGTTCCAGGCGGCGACGAAGTCATGCACGAATTTCTCTTCACCTTCCGCACTCGCATAGACTTCTGCGATGGCTCGCAGTTGCGAATTCGAACCGAAGACAAGATCGACAGAACTGGCGGTCCATTTGATTTTGCCGGTTTCCCGATCAACACCTTCATAGAAGTGATCACAGATTTTGGAGACTTCCCACTCAGTGTTCATGTCCAACAGATTCACGAAGAAATCGTTGGACAACGTGCCCGGTTTGTCCGTGAACAGACCTAACTGCGGAAAGCCCACATTCGTATCGAGTACACGCATCCCACCGACGAGAACCGTCATTTCGGGAGCGGTCAAGTTAAGCTTCTGGGCTCGGTCCACCAGCAGTTCTGGAGCAGGTCGGTCAACGGTCCGTTCCTGGTAGTTACGGAAACCATCGGCCTTCGGTTCCAGCACGGCGAAGGATTCTACATCGGTCATCTCATCCGTGGCGTCTGTCCGTCCCGGATAGAATGGAACTTCGACATCGTGTCCGGCTTTCTTTGCCGCTTCTTCAACCGCGGCGCAACCCCCCAACACGATTAAATCCGCCAGGGAAACTTGTTTGCCACCCGTCTGAGAATGGTTGAAGTTACCTTGAATCTGTTCGAGTTTTGAAAGTACTTTTTCCAGTTCTTCGGGTTTGTTAACAGCCCAGTCTTTCTGCGGGGCGAGACGAATTCGGGCGCCGTTCGCTCCTCCACGATTGTCTGTACCGCGGAAAGTCGAGGCCGATGCCCAGGCGGTTGAAACCAGTTGCGGAACTGTCAGACCTGATTTGAGAATCGTGCTCTTAAGTTGAGCGATGTCCTGATCGCTAATCAATTCATGATCGACGGGTGGAACAGGATCCTGCCACAGTTGTGCTTCGGCGACTTCTGGTCCGAGGCAACGAGACACGGGACCCATATCACGATGCGTCAGTTTATACCACGCTTTGGCGAACGCTTTTTCGAATTCTTCCGGGTGCTCGTGGAAACGCTTGGAAATTTTCCGGTAAGCCGGATCTTCTTTCAAGGCGAGGTCCGTGGTGAACATCATCGGGGCGTGAGTTTTACCTGCAACATGAGCGTCCGGTACGGTTCCTTGGGCTGATTTGTTTTTGGGAGTCCATTGATGGGCACCGGCAGGACTTTTCGTCAGTTCCCATTCGTAGGCGAACATGTTGTTGAAGTAATCGTGCGACCATTGCGCCGGAGTTGAGGTCCAGGCCCCCTCAAGTCCACTGGTGATCGTGTCCTCGGCATTACCTTTTCCATACTTGTTCTTCCAGCCAAGTCCTTGTTCTTCCAGGCTAGCTCCTTCTGGTTCGGGACCCACATTGCCTTGTGGGGTGGCGGCACCATGTGCTTTACCGAAGCTGTGCCCACCGGCAATCAGTGCGACGGTTTCTTCATCGTTCATTGCCATCCGACCGAATGTTTCCCGAATGTCGTTTGCTGCGGCGAGTGGATCTGGTTTTCCGTTGGGGCCTTCCGGGTTGACATAGATCAAACCCATTTGAACAGCCGCGAGCGGGTTATCCAGTTCGCGGTCACCATGATACCGGTTGTCTCCCAACCATTCGCTTTCCGGACCCCAGTTCACGTCCTGTTGTGGTTCCCAGACGTCTGCCCGACCACCGGCAAATCCCATCGTGTCGAATCCCATCGATTCGAGTGCACAGTTTCCGGCGAGAACCATCAGATCGGCCCAGGAGATTTTGTTACCGTACTTTTGTTTGATCGGCCAGAGTAACCGACGCGCTTTGTCGAGGTTGGCATTGTCGGG
>JAGQQC010000432.1 GCA_020426395.1 Planctomycetaceae bacterium | reverse complement strand
AGAATCAAACAGCAGGTCAACAATGACGACACGGCCCAAATAGATTGCATGCTATCTTTTTTCATAAATTTCAGGTTGTTCAAGTGGTTTGGGATGTACAGGAGGACTCGGAAAGCTGAGGCTGATGACTGGTAAAACATCGTTGTAGAGGCCAGTTCCTCAGACGTCTGATCTTCTTTCAAAAAATCAGGATTCCAGCTCCTGTAGATTGGGTTCTTTCTCAACGGATGCGGTTGCAGAGCCATTTAGAAATGAGAACCCAATATTGAAGTTCATATTTTTGATGACGCGTTGGCACAGATTGATGTACTGGTCGATTTCCGATTCTGTCATTCCAGCTGTGGCCTGAGCGCGAATTTTACGGCAACAATCGACCATCTGCTGCCACAAGGCCTCCGCCTTCGGGGTGGGGCGAATATTATTCTTCCGTCGATCTTCGGGACAACAGGTTCGTTCCAACCAACCATCCCGCTCCATCCGTTTGATGACACCAGCAAGCGTGGGAGGTTCGATACCGAGCTGCTCGGCCAATTGAACCTGAGTTTGCTCTCCATTTAAGGACAGGAGTGCCAGAACTTCCCATTGGCGAATCGTGATATTCTGACGGTTTAACTCCGCATCCAGCGCTCGACGATAAGCGTGAGACGTGAGCGCCGTCCAGAAACCAAGACTCTGTTCGAAATCATATTCCAGCATAGGTGATCCAATGGCCAGTATCTGGCTGGTCCTGAAACCCGGTCGTGGTAGTAATTCGCCCTGAACTATTAAGGGCAATGTGGTCCATCAGTGGGAAATCAGCACCACAATTCCAGTATAGCAGCTTCGCTCTACCAGGCCTGTATTTACTGTCAAAAGACTCTGCAGCAGAGAATGATCAGATCCCGTGGATTGCTGTGAAATCAATAATAACAGGCACTTTTAATCATAGAACCCGCTGGATTGCCATTTCAAGGTTCGATTTCACCGCATTTCCGGAATTCAAACGATTCACCTGACAATTTGTCACAAACGATTGTCAGTTCAGGCATCCTCCCTGCATTTCTCTTCTTGAGGGGCCCGTCTTCGCCCCATACACAGAACAAGGATTGTGCATCCAACTGTCCCGACAAGAATCGCGATCCATTGGTCGATAATCAGGTGAATCTGATTATTCTCCTGGTGGATGAATTGTGAGAACATCCCGGTTTCATGAAGCCAATTCGGCTGGTACCTCAAGACGACATCCTCGACACAAAAGAGAAACACTCCCCAACTGAGAAGAAAGAATCCGATTGCCAGACCCAGTGTACGAATCATGCTGTCACTCTTGGTTGAGATTGGAGAGATTGTTATAAGAGGAAGACTCTTCTGAGATCCCATCGGTGAATTCTTCTTATCGGCACCATCATTAGATGTGTAACCCAGGTTGAAGTCGAAGACGTTCAAAGGAGATTCGGATCATATCAATTTGAACGGTCTTCGTTGGCTTGAAATTTCGACGGTATTAAGCGATTCGATATTTTTCTAATCAGATGCGTCTGAACCTTTCGACTCGCCAGGACATGAATAACATGCCGCGTGCACAGGATCCTCAATCAACTTCCACAATTCGAATCCGTGGGGCGCGACAACATAATCTACAGGAGATTGATCTCGACATTCCGCGCAATCAGTTCGTGGTCATCACCGGGGTGAGTGGAAGTGGTAAAAGCTCACTTGCTTATGACACCCTTTTTGCAGAAGGGCAACGCAAATATTTTGCAACACTCTCTCTGGGGGCGCGCAAACGATTCCCGATACTACCGCGCCCCGATGTCGATTCCATTTCCGGATTACCACCCACATTGAGCCTCTCCCAACATCGTGGGCATCTCACTCCGCGCCAGACATTGGGGACGACGACAGAGATTGACGATTTTCTCAGGCAACTGTATGCCCGCGCCGGTCTGGTCCACTGCCCCGAATGCGATCAGGTTGTCAGCAATCAAACTTCGGAGCAGATTGTAGACACAGTCTTAAGTTTTCCCGAGCGAAGTCGCCTTATGTTATTGGCGCCGGTGTGGAACAAAGTCAGTGGCGCTAATTTGAATGAACTCTTCGACAAGCTTGTCGCTGATGGATTTGTTCGAACGCGGGTAAATGGCGAACTGTACGATCTCAACGACATCCAGGAAATCCCCAAGTCGAGTGATTACACGGTCGAAATTGTCGTGGACCGGTTAATCATGAAAGAGGGAATCCGATCGCGCTTGCAGGAATCGATTGAAACCACACTGAAGCAAGGAGAGGGAGAGTGCATTGTCACCATTCAGCAAGCGGGCGAAAGCTGGCACGATCATTTCTTCAATGAACGGTTTGCCTGTGCGAACTGTGGAATCAGTTTCCCGACCATACATCCAGCGACTTTTAATTTTAACAGTCCACACGGAGCCTGTCCGGAGTGTGAAGGATTGGGATATATCCCAGAGGAGTCGAAATCACCATCCGACTTACAACCACCAACCTGTTCGGCCTGTGCCGGAGCCAGATTGAACCTACTCGCCTGCAAAGTCACTTTTCGAGATCAAACATTTCCGCAACTTCAGCAACAGTGCCTGGAAGACCTCGCCAGGTTTTTTGAACAAGTCGAAGTGAAATCTACAGCCGTTCAATCTCCAGTGGCTGCATTGGCTGAAGAAAAGCTGATTCCTGAAATACAAACTCGGTTACAATTTCTATTGGAAGTTGGACTGGGATATTTGATGCCGGGGAGACCGGCCATCACCTTATCCGGCGGAGAATATCAACGGGCGCGATTGGCGAGCACGCTGGGAACAGGGGTGACCGGTGCTTGTTTTATTCTCGATGAACCCACCGGAGGATTGCATGCCCGTGATACTCGCAAGCTTCTAGACGTACTACGAAAACTTGAACGCGGAGGAAACAGTCTACTCGTAATCGAACATGATTTACAGACCATGCGTGAAGCTGATTATCTGGTAGAAATCGGTCCCGGTGCTGGCCCTGCTGGTGGCCAGCTCGTCGCCGCCGGCCCGCCTCAACTTTTTGGACAATCGAGTGCCCTTACGGGCCGCTTTCTCTCACAAAAACATAAGGCTCCTGTTTCAACGGCATCTAGCGATTCAATGGAGGTACTCCATGTATCAGGAGTGACTTGTCATAACATTCAAAACCTCACTGTCGATATTCCACTTGGACAATTTGTCTGTTTTACGGGAGTCAGCGGAAGCGGAAAAAGTAGTCTGGTCATCGATTCTCTCGTACCAGCGCTCAAGCGAATTTTGCAGGGCGATCCTGTAAAGCTTGAAATATCGGGTGCCGAACAGATCGAACGAGTCATTCAAGTCGACCAGCAGCCTTTGGGTCAGAGCCCCCTCTCTACGCCGGCTACCTACACCGGGCTTTGGGATCTGGTGCGTAAGCTCTATGTCAAAACGAAAGAATCGCGTTTGCGCGGGTTCAAGGCAGCTCGATTCAGCTACCTTTCTTCAGAGGGACGTTGCGAAACCTGCCGGGGGCGTGGTGTTCAAAAAATTGAAATCCATTCCTTAACAGATTTGTGGATTCCTTGTCCTGAGTGTGGAGGAAAACGGTTTAATACCCAAACCTTGTCTGTTCGATTTTTAGGGAACACGGTCGCTGACATCCTGGAAATGACAATCAGCGAAGCGGTCCGAATGTTTGAAAACATGGCCGACATACGGCGAATTCTTGAAACAATGGAAGCTGTTGGTTTGGGATATCTCAAACTAGGCCAGTCCGCGATGACGCTCTCGGGAGGGGAATCTCAACGTGTGAAACTAGCCGCGGAATTAAGTAAACAGCAAACCCCACGAACGTTATTTGTGCTCGACGAACCGAGTTCTGGTCTCCATCCTGCGGACATTGAATTGCTGCTGATTCTTTTACGAAAGCTGGTAGAGCAGGGGCATTCCGTCTGGGTCATTGAACATCAAC
>JAGQQC010000431.1 GCA_020426395.1 Planctomycetaceae bacterium | reverse complement strand
GACAGCCACCGAGAGGAACGTCGGAAAACTTGTTTGCAGCTGGGAATGCGAAATCCGGAGAACCTGTATCTCGTAGCCCGGAGTTGTTTTAACTGTCACACCGTTCCGCAGGAACAACTGGTCAATGTGGGAGGACATAAAGCAGGCAGCGCCGACTTTGAACTGGTTGCCTGGTCGCAGGGACAAGTGCGTCACAATTTTCTCCGCAGCAATGGGGCCACGAACGAAGCTTCTCCACAACCGAGACTGCGCCTGATGTATGTCATTGGGCTACTGACGGATCTTGAATACAGTCTACGTTCTTTAAGCAATGCCACCGAATCAAATCAGTTTGCTTTGGCGAATGCGATACGAATTGCCCGGTTACGGAAAAAATTAAAACAGGTGGTCGATGCGACGGAGCACCCTGTACTCAAACAGGCGTGGACTATTGCGACTCAGGTTGAGCTCAAGCTGCAAAACCAGGCAGCAATGAAATCGGCAGCCGATCAACTGGCGGCTTTGACTCATGAGTTTGCGGGACAGGAAACGGGTGAATCCCTAGCCGGAATCGATTCTTACTTACCCACTCCGGAACAGTACAAATAAATCTCTGGACATCGAATAATGGCGTCAACAATACAGAAAGAAATTGCAAAACCGAAACGGTGGGATGTGCCGTTTGGGGAGCAGATGACGCCCGCTGCTGTTGAAGAGTTATTGAAGCTGGCCCCATTTCGTGAAATGTCAGCGGATCGGTTTCCTCAAAGTTGTGCTTTATTCGATATCCTGCTGAATGACACCCGATTACAGGAATATCAACCGGGCGATTTGATTGTGCGTGAAGGAGATTACGGTCATTCCGCATTTCTGATTATCTCGGGGAATGTTCGGGTGGTGCTTGAATCGTTACCTCCTGCCCTGCTAGGCCGTCAGGTCAAGAGTAAGAAGAAATCATTCTGGACGCTCTGTCGTGACTGGTTGACGCCGGTTACCTATCCAGAAATTCGTGAAGCACAGGATGTTCAAGCAAGTCCGGAAGAGCTCAGCAAGCCACTCTTCCTGCAGGATGTGCCGGGTTTGTTGAATCAACATCAGACCTTGTCACTGGGGACCGGCGAGATATTTGGAGAGCTCGCGGCCCTCGGTCGGACGCCGCGCACGGCAACCGTTTTTGCTGAAAACGAGGTCTTGTTGCTCGAAATTCGCTGGCAAGGTTTGCGCGATTTAATGAAATATGATGCCGCTCTGAAAACGCATCTCGATCAGCTGTATCGTCAGAACAGTCTCGAATCACATCTCCGCGAAACGCCCTTCTTCGATCAAGTCCCCCTCAGTCAACTTCGACAGATTGCGGAACAAGTTGAATTTACTTCTTTTGGCCAGTTCGAATGGTTTCGGGATTATCAGTTGAATCTCAAGTCGATGTCGGAAGCGGAACGGGTGGAGAAAGAACCGGTAATCCTCACAGAAGGAGCCTATGCCGAAGGGCTCTATCTGGTGCGGTCCGGCTTTGTGCGGGTCACACACTCCTTCGGGAAGAGTGAACGGACAACGTCCTACCTGCATAAGGGGCAATGTTACGGTTTGGCCGAATTGGCGATGAATTGGCAGTCCTCCCGTCAGATTGGCTGGCTCAATACATTGCGGGCTGTGGGTTATGTGGATCTCTTACGCATACCGACTCCGGTGGTAGAAGAATTCATTCTGCCAACTTTATCCGCAACTGATCTCGGTCGATTCTTCGCGGATGCGGAACGGCAACTGGAACGAAAATCAAACGAGCCGGTCTCGGCTTCCCTTTCACACGATGCGGATGAGGTTGATACGGGTTTGCTCGAATTTCTAGTTGATCAGCGATACATCAATGGTACGGAAACGATGTTGATCGACTTGAATCGTTGTACGCGCTGCGACGACTGTGTTCGCGCCTGTTCCGACGCCCATGGAAATAACCCACGATTTCTGCGTACCGGACCACAATACGAACAATTCATGATTGCGCATGCCTGCATGCACTGTCTCGATCCCGTCTGCATGATCGGTTGTCCCACCGGCGCTATTCATCGTGATGCTGCCTTGGGAACCGTGCTGATTAATGATCAGACATGTATTGGCTGTTCGACTTGCGCGAACAGTTGTCCTTATGGAAATATTCGTATGGTCGAAGTTCGTGACGAACAGGGGGAGTTTCTACGCGATCAGGAAAAAAAACAATCGATCACCAAAGCCACAAAATGTGACCTTTGTCATGACCACTCCACAGGCCCCGCTTGCCAGCGTGCTTGTCCTCATGATGCTCTCGTGCGGGTTTCAACATCGGAACCAGGCCAGTTAACACCCTGGATCAGAAAACATGCTGGTTGAACTTTACTGTACTTAAATAGATATGCGAACAAATCCCTTCACCTTGAGACGATTGAGAAACAGCCTGTTAACCGGGCTGGTCGCGATCGGTCTATGTTGGGTAACGGAAGTGGGACGCTCTCGATTTTATGATGTCTCGTTCTATCTCGGATATCTTCTGGCAGGCATGATTCTGTTCCTGGCCGCGTTTAATCTTCGTAAGAAGCTGACAACGTTTCGAGTTGGGACCTCTGCGGGTTGGTTGCAGTTTCACTTATACTTGGGCCTCTTGACGCCAGTTGTGTTCGGACTGCATACAAGTTGGGCCTGGCCTAACGGAAAGTTCGAACAGGTGCTTGCTGGTATTTATACGGTCACTTTTTTAAGTGGTGTCTACGGCCTCTATCTCACTCGAAAGCTGCCCCGGTTTCTGACGCGCTTACCCGTTGAATTGATCTACGAGCAGTACGATCAACAGTTTCACTCGATCAAGAACGAAGCCACTTCCGAAATTCGAGCATCAATCGGAATGTCGGGAGATGTTTCGGAGAAGTATGTGAAACGTGTTATCCGTTTTCTCTCACGGCGGCGAACGATATTTTATTATCTTTGGCCCACTATCTATAAACGGCGGCGGTTGATCAATCATCTTCGAAGCTATCATCGCTATGCTTCTGCTGAGGAATATGCTCGCCTGGAACGACTGGAGCAACTAATCGCCCGCCGGGACGATTACGATTTTCATCATGCGTTGCAATGGAAACTGCGGGCTTGGATATTCGGCCATCTCGCGCTCACTTGGAGTATGCTCGCGTTGGTCCTGATGCATCTGGTGCTGGTCCATCTTTATCGGGGGAGCTACTGATGACTGATCCCCAACACAATTACCAGCGCCCACAACAGAAATGGGTCTGCGGCCGTAACTGTAGTACCCCCTGTGCCCAAGGGCCGACTAAATCAGGACGCTGCAAAACAACTTCTGATTGCACGCCGACTAAACGGGACGAACGCTGGCGCTGTACCCGGTCCGCTTTGCAAGGTGGCCCGTGCGAAACAGGTCCATCGCCAGAAGGCGTTTGTTGTCAGGTGCATCCTCCCTGCGTTCCCCGTCGCAGTCAACGATCTCAACGAGGGATCGCCGCGGGTATCAGTCTGGCATTCACGGTGGGATTGCTATTTGTTCTCTTGGGGCTCCCCAACTGGCGAACGCATGTTGCCCCCGGTCCCTTGGCCAGTTCGCATGCCCAACTTTTTCAATCAGAATCAGAATCTCAAAAATGCACCGCCTGTCATTATGAATTCAATTTTCAAACTGGAGAATGGTTGACGGCTTTCTGGGTATCGAATCAAGATTCGACGCATTCAATGTCGCAGAGATGTATGAATTGCCATCAACAGAATTTCAGTGATACCTGGGCGAAAGCACCACACACGTTACCGTCTGAACTGACGGAAAAGTTAACCGCCGAGCTTCTCGCCAGTGCATCATCAAATACAGGTGATTCCAATCTGATTGAACTCGCCCATTTTATCCCAAAGACGACTGCTAAGCTGGAATGTGCTCGGTGTCACCAGGAACATCAGGGAACAGGTCACGATTTAACCACTTTGACCGATAAGCAATG
>JAGQQC010000430.1 GCA_020426395.1 Planctomycetaceae bacterium | reverse complement strand
TAGCGAATGGGCTTCATAGAATGCTTCGCGCGGGGCATTAATTTCTGTCTGTGAAATAGAATTCTAATCCATAAAAACTCAACATCAGTCCGTCCTCTTTCACAAGTCTGATTGAACGGTCAACAGATTTGGAAAACTGGTTCGGCACCATTCAAAGTTGCTGAAAGTGAATAGAGGAATCGAACCGGGATTGCCGATGGATGATGTGTGGGGGGAATTTACTCTAACGGAGACTGTCTGGACTGTTTACTTAGTTGCCCGTTTGATGCAATTTAACAATCCCTCATCGATTTTAATCCCGAAGGTTTGATTTTTGACTCTACCAGTAAGGTTCGTTCTTTGGATCAAGAACTAATTGAATTGCAACTGGATACGATGTTGAATATCGGGAGGTTGGGTAAGATGGAAAAAATTTGTAATCTGTTACGGTTTAGGGGTGAAATTTTCAGTAAATAGAGGACAATAATTAAAGCTGTGTTCTTTTCCTGAAACGGGCCATCCTTCCGACTGCCTCGCCTCCCAAGATTCTCTCAGATTGATTTGAATCCGGGACCATCCCCTTCCTGACGACAATAATTTTCGTAATTAATGGAAAACTTGGACTCAGCGACCTGATCTTAAGGGACTTTTGTCAGTTAACCCTCAAATTTTCAGCCTCGAAAAGAACTGACAATTTAATTCACACTGCACTTCAGCCGCGATCTTACAGGAGTTGATGACAAAGATGTCTCTCTTCTCGTCATGTTTATACATCCGGGTTTTTCTTCCGATGGCTGTCGGAATTTTCGTTTCCACTCCTGTTCTTCTTGCACAGGATCAGCCTGTTGAATTGAAAGCACCTCAAACTGTTGAGGTGGACGCATCCCTTACGGATACTCCAGAGTCGAATAGCGACGTGACAGTCGCTCCCTCGGAGCTTTCCACGAAAAAAGAGGGAGCGACCAAAGCAGAGAGAACAACAGTTGAGGAAGTTCCCACTGAGCAGTCTGCGTCTGAAGAGACCACTGTCAAAGTGGAAAAAGTTCCAGTAAAGCCTGAATCTCCTGTGGAAATGGATGAAGAGAATTCCGAACCGGCTCTTGATCCAGTTCAGGAAACCAAAGAGCCCAAAAAGATCGTGCATGATGATCCACTCTTAAACAAGGTTGAACAGGCGATCGATCTTTCCCGCCGGCGCTATCTAACCGCTACCATTCATACTCCCTGGCAGATAATGCATGGGATCCTATCCTATCGCGAAGAGTTCGAACTGAACCGCGATGGCAACAGCGACGAGAAAATCAACGGAATCAAATTCATTTCCAATGATCCCGTTTACCAGGGAGAGCACTGGTTTCAGAAAACTCCGCATGGTGGCAAGGCGCATCCATTTACCGTACCCTATGCTTTTGAAGGGCATCCCAATCAATTCCCCGCGATTATGACGATGACCGATTTGCCGATCACTCATGAATTCAAAACGGCGGATGGCTCGATCACGATGCAAGACATAGTGCGAAATGCACAGATGGAAGTGAACAATCATGAAGGTCAGACCTGGACTCTCTGGTTTCTGACCCATTATCTTCCTTCCGACACCGAGTGGAAAAATGCTCGTGGCGAAAACTGGAGTATCGAGCGGCTTGTTCAAATGCAGAATCAAGTGGTTGTCGAACGAGCTGCCTGTGGTGGTTGTCACAATTTGCTGGCACTCAGTATTGCCCGCAATAATCACCTTCAAGAGGGAGGTCAACTGCGTGGTGTTTGGTTGGAAGCGAATCAGAAAATTCTGCGGTACACCGAAATCGCCCGCCGTACACAGAATCGGGATGGTTCTTTTTCTTCGGAATACTTCCGTAGTCCGCAGTTCAGTAATGAGTTCAAACGGCGGATCGCGACCAGTGGGCACATCCTTGAGTTTCTGATGGTGGCTCTGCCGCAATCTCGTCTGAAGGAGCAATGGGTCCGAAATGCGGTCAATAACGTTTCCAACGACCTGATTCGCTTTGGAAGCCAACCGGCAGATGTGGGAGCTCTCTATCACGCAGTCGACAGCTTAGTGATTTACCGCGACCGGGTTGTGCCTCGTGAGGTAGCTTCATCGACCTCTGATGAAAACATTACAGTTTCCGGCACGAAGGAGAGTGAATAGACTCCCGGAAAGAACTATTCACCTTTGAGAAACACTAACCGGGGTTGCAGATATATCTGCTCCCCGGTTTTTTCTTTTTCACGTGCCAGACACACCAATTCATTGGCCACGTTATATACCGCAATTTCCTGTTCCGCAGTTGTTTCAGGACAGGGTAACGAGGTCTGAATAACGCGTCCATTTATCAACCAGTCTTGTTCTTCAAGAGTGCAGGTGTATCGTGGGAGATTCGTTACGGCGACCCGGGCCGGTTGAACGCTTTCCAACCAGTTCGTCTCCTTAATCCGAGGAATTTCAACAGCCTCTTCCAGCAGAAACGAGCCAATGGCTGTTCTCTCCAGCCCGTGCATTAAGGCTCCGCAACCCAGTTGTTCTCCCAAGTCCCGTGCGAGAGAACGGATATAAGTTCCAGAACCACAGACGACCTGCACAGAGAGTTCAGGCCAGGCATAATCGAGTAGTTCGATTTGATAAATGTTGACTGGCCGGGATTCGAGTTCCACTTCCTGGCCGCGCCGTGCTAGAGCATACGCTCGTACGCCTTCCACGTGCACGGCGGAAAACTGGGGAGGAACCTGTTCGATGGTTCCTTCAAAATGACTAAGTGCCTGAACGATCTCCTCCCGGCTCGGTCGAGGCGCATTGGGGATTTCCTCGATGGTCCCACAGGTATCATCCGAGTCACTCCGCATGCCCAGGGTGAATTCGGCCTTGTAGGTTTTAGGTTGATCCTGAATGTAGGGGACCAATCGAGTCGCTTTGCCGAGACAAACAACCAGCACCCCCGTTGCCAGTGGATCAAGGGTCCCCGCGTGGCCGACCTTGACGGTGCCGCGACGCAGTTTCTGGCCTGCCTCGCGTGCCAGTCGCCGCAGATGCCACTCCACTTCAGTCACCGCTTGTCGCGATGTCAGCCCTTCCGGCTTGTGGACATTGAGCACTCCACAGATCGATTTGAAATCAAAGGCCGACATGGAAGAAAACCGGTTGGGATCAAACGGGAAGTCCGGAGCGATCTTGATGACGGCTGAGGGCCGCTTCGACAAAACCGCGGAAAAGAGGGTGAGAGTTATCCGGCTTCGATTTGAATTCGGGGTGATACTGCACCGCCACGAACCAGGGGTGATCGACCACTTCTACAATCTCGACCAGATTACCCGACGGGCTTGTACCGGAGGCAATCATGCCTGCCTGCTCAAACTCGGTTCGATAGTTGGGATTGAATTCGTAACGATGTCGATGTCGTTCGCTGATTTCCAGTTGGTGATAGGCCTCTGCCGCACGGGAGCCTTCCTGTAACAGGCAGGGTTGGGTTCCCAGTCGCATAGTGCCCCCCTTGTTCACGATGGTTTTCTGGTCTTCCAGCATGCAGATCACCGGGTGCGGTGAATCGGCAGCGAACTCGGTACTGTTTGCTTCTGTCAGGTTCAGGACATTCCGGGCGTATTCAATAACCGCACACTGCATCCCCAGGCAGATCCCGAAGAAGGGAATAGAGTTTTCCCGGGCAAACTGAATCGCCCGAATTTTTCCTTCAATTCCCCGCATGCCGAAACCACCCGGAACGAGAATACCATCAACCCCACGTAACAGGAGTTCCGGATCTTTCTTCTCCAATTCTTCCGCTTCAATTCGTTTAATCAAGACGCGGGTACTATGGTCGAACCCGGCATGATCGAGTGATTCATAAATCGATTTGTAGGCGTCGCGGTGTTCAATATATTTTCCGACGACGGCGATTGTCACTTCCTGCTCGGGATGCCGAATCCGGTGCATTAACTGCTGCCAGTCATCCAGATTCAACGGGCCGGCCTGGGTCAGGGTCAGTTTTT
>JAGQQC010000042.1:16489-17099 GCA_020426395.1 Planctomycetaceae bacterium | reverse complement strand
TTTCGCTGACAGACATGAACGTACCTTATGTACGAGAAGCATCCACAACGGCTGTGCGGATACGATTCACTCCGTTTGTCCCATTCTGTCGCTTACCATTTTTTACCGGTTTCTCCTTCACCTGCATTCTTTCTGGTAGCTCCTCCAGAGCCTCGACATGGTGCAGATTTTCCGCTCGGCGAATGACATCAACTTCGCCATTGCAGCCAATCATGACGACTGCTGGGCGGTACGTGATGAACTGCATCGATTGTGTGATGTTGTAGGCACCAACAGGATGGATTACCAGTTTCTGTCCTGGTGACATGGAAGGGAGGTAGACTTCCTGTCGCACCACATCGATGTTCATACACAGTGGCCCATAGAGAGTCGTCGGGCCAACGGGGGTTGTATGTGGCTGGGCAGGCTGAATGTCGAACTTATACCACGCTGCTGTATACAGCAGATTGATACCAGCATCGACGACCAGGGATTGTCGACCATCTCCTGAATGTCGGCCATGCAGGACAGATGTGATCAAGTATCCGGCTTCGTCCACCAAAGCACGCCCCGTTTCCAGGTAAAGTTTGGGTCTCGGCATGTCTTTTGGAAGATGAAGCAGCAATGTATC
>JAGQQC010000042.1:0-16464 GCA_020426395.1 Planctomycetaceae bacterium | reverse complement strand
GCTTCAGCATATTGATTGAACGAAGGGACAATGTCCTTGCCAGGAAGATACTGATAGTGCAGGGTATTAGCAGACGCAAAACCACCGCCGGCATTAATGTATTTAATTTCTACGCCGAACTGGCTGTAGGCCCCCCAGACGAGTGCGGACAGGTTCTGCATCGATACACGATATTGATTCGGATCGAGAATAAAAGTCCCGATGTGGGAATGCAGACCAACCAGTCGCAGATGTTCGCTCGAACATGCACGGGTCACAGCCAGCATGGCATCACCGCTCTCGAAATTGAAGCCGAATTTTGTCCAGGCCGGCTCACAGCCTGTCACCATGTTGACACGAATCGCAATATCGATCGGACGTCCAATCTCTTCTCCGATTTTTTCAAGAATGCTGATTTCCTCATGGTTGTCGACCTGTATTTTTGCGTTCTCGTTCACCGCCAGGCGGAGAAACTTTTCGCTTTTGTAAGGCCCGTTGACGATAATCTGGTGTCCGGGGATTTCCAGCGCACGAGCTTTCTCATACTCAAAGTCGGATACAACCTCGGCGATTGAGCCTTCTTCATGAAAGACTTTGCAGATGGCTTTCAGGTAGTTTGTTTTGTAAGACCAGGCAAACTGCACATCGGGATAACGCGTGCTGAATGCAGTGTAAGCGTCGTGATACTTGTCCCGCAGGGCACGTTCCGAAAACACGAATAGAGGTGACCCGAATTTTTCGACTAGGTCTTCAACGAGCACACCTTCAATCTGTTCATTACTGAAATCACTGCTTGCTGCAGTTTGAGTTTCGAAAAACCCATTCTGGTTTTTCGTAATGGAGGGTGGGACATAACCATTCGACTGCATGTTTAACAATCCTCAAGAAAATAATATCGCTAGGACAGAACCTCATGTTGAGCATAACCATTGACCACGTTTTTCTTTTTTACGTCCCTGTGATTCATTTTTTTGATTTGATTTTCTTCTCCTGCTGTTTCCTGTCTGGGCTTTTCGGCAATCAACTCCCCGAGAGTTGAGAGTTGCTCAAGTTGGTCAAGACTGCCAACAAGATCGACACTGTGTCGAACAAAGAATTTACCAGGTTCACATTCGGGAAGAACCGGAGAATCTTGATTGAGCAGAGTACGAACGACTTGGGCAGGCAGGTTTTGCCCAATCTGTGAAGGAAAATCGACCCAGGCAGGGAAGCGGGGATTGATTTCGATGAGCAGAAAATCCTTAGTTATATCGTCTTTGATAAATTCCAGTTCAAGCGGGCCACGCCAATTCAAATGTTTGATGAGCCCTAACGATATTTCGTCCAGTCGGCTATCCCTTATTGTAATACCGCCATAACCTTTTCCTTTTTCAGAGACGACTGTCTTGCGAATGGAGCAGTAACCATCAACGCTGCCCTTACCATCACCAACAGCAATTACGTTGAATTCCTGCCCCTTGATACATTCCTGTAATATTACAGGACCACCCCAGTCACGAATAATGCAGTTAAACTTATCCAGCAGGGCCTCGCGGGATTGCACCTTATCCGCTCCATAAAAAGGCCCTTTAATCATCATCGGAAAACCGATTGTCTCAACAGCGGCCATCAATCCCTTTGGTTCAACAGCCTGCATTGTACGAGGCGTTCTGAAACCACATTCCTCAACCAGCTTTGACAATGTCTGTTTTTTACTTTTCAAGTAAGACTGTCTTTCAGGGAGCATCACTTTGATTCCCCTTTCAGCCAGTTGCTCCTCAATCCGTAACATTCCATCCATTTCGGCATCCAGCGTCGGTATCAGAATATCAATCGGGTACGATTCACAGATGTAATCGAGTCGATGAAGAAAAGCCTCTGTTCCTTTACTGGGGTAGGGCAGTTGATAGACAACGTCTGCCAAGCCTTCCACATAGATTCCACTTTCCATTAATTCAAAAACCAGCCCGACAATGGTCACGTCACCAAATTCGCGCCGCAAACTTTGAATGATACCCGCACCAGGTTGTGGATTTTCCCCGCGGTTTAACCCCGATACAGCAACTGTCAGGCTCATGGTCCAGTCTCTATTTCTGACTCTTAGTTAAACGAACATTAGGAATGAAACACCAGGATTAAGATAAACGAAACTAGTTGATGCCATTCGTCCGCAGTGAAGAAATAAATGATTCGAAATCCCGGGTTGCCGTAAATTGGTCAAGACCGTATTGATCCTGCAGACGCATGATGACGGTATCAGGTGTTGCACCTTCGTTCATCCAGCGAATCATCTCAACACCAGTCTGGTTAGCAGAGAATGTCTGTCCTGACTGAGGATCAAAGACAAAACCATTGTCATTGACGACCAGGTTTTGGGTGGAACAACAAGGGTCCGGTACCTGTGGACAGGGAGCGAAATCCTGCATAATCGGGGGTGTCATTTTCATTTCATCAGTTCCTTGTAAAATTGAAAATCTGGATAAGTTTATTCTTTATTTGCTTGCGATTTTTTAAGGGTCGCAATTTCTGCGTATCCTGTTAATGCTCCCAACTGATCGGGATCAACAGCCAGTATGTCAAGGAAGACATTTTCTGCTTCTTTGACCTTGCCTTCTTTCGCCCAACACCAGGCAAGGCTGGACCAGGTCTCAAGGTCTTCCGGATTAAGACTAACAATCGCGCCATAATAAGTGGCCGCGTTTTTGTAATCCTGTTTCTTGTAGTACAGATTCGCGATTGTACTATTGGCGGCTTTATCACCAGGGCTGTACAGCAGAATTCTCTTGGCGGCATTAATCGCATCGTCCGTTTGATCAAGTGCGAGAAAGCAGTTCAGTAAACCCTGATAGGGACTGATCGCGCGAGGTGCCTGTTGCGATGCCAGGCGGTAAGAATCGATTGCAGACTCGTAGTTCTTGTTGAGATAATTCAACCAACCCAGACGTAAATATACGAAAGCATTGCTCTGCTTGCCCCCGATTTCGATTGCCTGATTTACTGCTTCTATCGCCTCATCGTAGTTCTGTAATTCCTCGGCCTCAAAAGAGGAGACCCAGAACTTCTGAATCTCATTCTCTTCGGGGCCGTTTTTGACAAGGTTGATTTTCTCTAGTATTTTCTTCGCTTCGTCAGCCTGATTTTGTTTTTCCGCATTATCATGAATCTCTTCCAGTTTTGTGACGTAAGCTTCACGAAGATGGCGAATCGTGGTTTCATACTCAGTAGTTGCAACGGCACTTTTGCGTTGTGCTTCCTGGACAATCTCTGTCCGCATTTCCTGGAGCTTTACCCCCGCATTGATCAGATCCTGATTGTATTTCTGTCCCGCAGATGCGGCGGCATCGACAAATGTTGCGTTGGGAGCTTCTCCCTGGGTCGGGGCAATGAGCAGCAATGTCATCACCAGAGGTAAAAATGCAGTCCTCATTTAATTGAATCCTCAATGTTTTTACCGAAATGGATCTCTAGAAAATGATCAATGGCCTGGTAGTCGTTGTCAGAAAATGAATTCGTTTTTGATAATCCCAGATTGATATCAGGGTTCGAATCTCGGTTCTGAATCGTGTGATGGCAAATAAGTTATGGGGTAGGTTCGATACGATTAATGAGTCAGGGTATTTGCCAGGGGAAATATAGAATTGGAAACATCGAGTTGACTCGACTGCCTTTACAGACTGGGGTGTGCTACATCCGACAAGTAAACAACGTTCTTTCACTCGAAAAGTGAGTTACTGGAGTTGTACTGAGAGGTTTTCTCCCAGCGATCGTTCGAACTTCTGTTGAAGAGAGAAACAGAGTCGCACTGGCTGATACTTAATCCGGAAAGAGAGAAGGATTTATTCAGCAGTATTCACGCCATTGAATTCCTGACTGGAGGTGAACATTGAGCGTAACATCTCTAAGCTACCGAAAACAACCAAATTGACTGGAGTCGCCATTTTTTTGCATGGGAATACCGATTTGGACTGTAAGGCTCAATACGTCTCGGGACAAATGTATCCTATTTTTTTACTGAGGGATATTTTTCCCGACATTGAATCCCAGTATCTTAAAAAAACTAAGTTGAGGTCGAAATACCGTGATTCGATTCTATTGTGTTGCTGATGGGCGATAGACCTCGATTCAGAACCCTGAATTGTTAATCAGGTTCTGGGTTCGGTTAAGGGGGGCAGGTCAAGCCCACTGGCCTGTATTTTTTCTTCCAGCCAAGAGTGGAGTGATGCAAGGGCTAAAAGGTTCGCCTTGAGGGTCAATAACTAAAGAACTCTGAGCCTTCCACTGTGTCTGCTCGAATTAAAATATCTCAGACTCGATATACCGCGGCAATCGAGGATCGACTGTGGAAAATAATGGTATTTGTTACCCTTTTATGATCGACTGATTCTTAAGTCGGAAAGAGCCGTTACGATATTTGGCCACTTTTCACCATACGAAACAGTGCAATCGGTTAAACTATGGGAACAATCCGCAACCAAACTCTCTACCACCACCCATTCCCTCCGGTTACGATAAATGCTTAATCCTGTCTCTCCACTCACCCCGGAGCCACCAATCCATGCACCACCTCCTCCCACTCATCCTCCTCCTAACCACCATCCCCCACCTCCGCGCCGCCGACCAACCCAACGTTCTCTTTCTTATCTGCGATGATCTGAACTGCGATATCGGGTGTTACGGCCATCCGCTGGTGCAGACGCCGAATATCGATAAGCTGGCGGCGCGGGGGGTGAGGTTTGAGCGGGCTTATTGTCAGTATCCCCTCTGTGGGCCGAGTCGGGCGTCGTTTATGACGGGGTTGTATCCGGATCAGACGGGGATTCGGGGGAACTCGATCTTTCTGCGGGAGACGTTGCCCGATGTGCAATCGCTGTCGCAGCTCTTTCGGCGGAATGGTTACTACGCCACACGGATCGGGAAGATTTATCATTACAACGTACCGAAACACATCGGCACGGGCGGGCATGATGATCCGTACTCATGGGATCGGACGATCAATCCCGTTGGTCGGGATGTGGAGGAGGAGCATCTCATCACCAGTTTGCGGAAAGGGTCCTTCGGTGGAACGCTCAGTTGGTTGGCCGCGGACGGAACGGACGACGAACAAACGGATGGGATTGCCGCTGAAGAAGCGGTCCAACTGCTGGAGCAGTATGGTGAAAACAACAAACGGTTCTATCTTGCCGTTGGACTCTATCGACCGCATACTCCTTTCGTCGCGCCCAAAAAATATTTCGACATGTACCCACTTGAGGACATCGTCATCCCGGAAGTGCCGGAGGGTTATCTTGAAACCATTCCGGAACCGGCCCGGAAATCGATTCGACGCAAGCAGGAAAACATTGATCTCGAACAGGAAATCGCTCGACAGGTGATTCAGGCCTATTACGCCTCCATCACCTTCGCCGACGCGCAGCTCGGCCACATCCTGGATGCACTCGACGCGAATGGTTTGACGGAGAACACGATCATCCTGTTTACGTCGGACCACGGTTATCACATGGGCGAGCATGGTCATTATCAGAAAACGACCCTCTTTGAAAATGCGGCTCGGGTACCACTGATCATTGCGGGACCGGGTGTATCAGCGAAGGGGGAAGTGAGCACCGCACCGGCGGAGATGGTCGACTTCTATCCGACGCTGGCCGAATTGGCTGGCCTGGAAGCTCCCGATTACGTCAAGGGGGTCAGTCTCGCGCCTGCACTCCGCGATATTTCGGCACTCCCCCGCGATTCCGCCCTGACGCAATATGCGAACGGTTACAGTCTACGGACGGGTCGCTATCGCTACACGGAGTGGGGGGCAGGGGGGGCAAGCGGGCGTGAATTGTATGACCATCAACACGACCCGCAAGAGATGAACAACCTGGCTAACGGGGACGAGCACCGGTCCACCATGGACGAGCTCGCAGAGATGCTTCACGAACGAATCTCTCACGCGAACTCCAAACCGGGCAAACTCAAGCAGAACGAATTAACGGGCTCCCGGAACTTCCCCCAACCTCCGCTCCCCGGCACAATACGCGGCGACAATTCTGGAAGACGTTGAGAAGCAGGGAATGTCGAAACAGGATCAGGGATTGATCAGGCGGAGTTCATCCCAGTAAGCCGCTTCATAGAACCAGTCGTTAGGCTGATTCACCAGTTCGAGTTTGATCGTTTTGCCCGCATAAGGGGAGAGGTCGATCTCCCGGGTCAGCCAGCCTGTCTTGTCGACCGTCTGTTTACTCACGAGTGTGTTCTCGACTTCTTTGCCATCAATGCGGATGAGTAAGATCCAATCGCCATGTTTGGCGTGACTGACGGCGAGTTGTAGTTTCGATTTCGAGTCAGCAGGGAGTTCCAGTTCGCGTGAGAGAATGCAGGGGGTAGCCGAGTCGTCCGGATGGGTGATCAGGATGTTTTTGCGGCCTCGATACTCGTCCCGCATTCCCGGATCCATTTCAAGTCCGCACCCTTCAATTTGCCAGCCCGGTGCAAAGTCCGCCAGAATCTTATTCATATCTGTGCGACCTTCTGACAGGTCCTGCGAGCGGAAATAAGTTTCGATTTCCGCATCGGTGTACCGGCTGTTCGCAATCTGTCCCGGTTCCCAGCTTTGTTCCAGGGGAGAAGGTAGGGCTTTCTTTCGTGGGATGAGAAAAATCTCCCGTCCCTGTTCATCCCGGGTGATTTTACCTCCCGCACGAACGATTGCATCGCGAGCCAGCAGACTGCAAACTTCGATCAATTTGGGAAAAGTGTAAGGCGTATGAATAAAGACCGATTCCTGATCGAGATCCGAGGTGAATTTATCGGGGACTTGGCCCATTCCCAAAGTCGTGAAAAGAATTCCGGCCGCACTTGAAGGATTACAATCGGAATCCTGCCCACACCGAGTTGCGATTTCAATGGTCTTGTCCGGATCCCGTTCGCCATAGAGCAACCCCATGACAACGTAGGCTCCATTGATCTTGGCGTCGATATTGAAGTTTTTCCGTTTGCCACCGCAGGAGGCTTTGCGATGTTCGTGATCTTCATTGTATTTCTCTTCAATGAGTTGCCAGGTTACTTCCCAGTTCTCTGGATTTGCCTGATGCCAGGCGAGGACATCGTGAATACATTTGGAATACTCACTTTCAACCGGAATGCATTCGAGACCCGCACGCACAATTTTTTCAGGATCACTTTCAAAGAAGGCTGCCGAATACATTCCCCCGATGAACTGACCGCCGTAGACTCCGTCGCCGTAGTTCATCAAGCGCCCGAAAAGTTCTCCCAAGGTGATCGGGACCTGCGGTATTCCGGGGGCAATCAGGCCTGAATAATCAGATTCAATCTGATAGTCGATGTCATCGGCGTGTTCGTTGAACTGAGGATGCCCTGAGTCCGGTGGTGCAATTCCTGCGCGAAGATTCCGGCGACCTGTCCTGTTCGCGTGCCAGAGAGGATAACGGCTCAAACCGAAGTCGATGCCGGCTTCTTTATGGGTCACATCCCAACCATGGTCTTCCAGTGATTTGAGGAAGGTCATTTCCACATACAAGTCATCCTGCCAGAACTGGTTAATGTATTCCGGTTTCCATTCCGGCATTTCCTCTGCAGGGACAATCTCTCCGTTATGCAGGAATTCAGTAGGTGCTCCCCAGCCGACTCCCGCCATCTGACCAATCCAGCCGGCTTTCATTCGACTCAGATAGTCATCCGCTGTAATCTTCAGGTACTGATTCTGGTTCTCTGGTTTAGCATGACACAGGAAGCTCGTATTCGCGATGGAAATGATTGCCAGAGTGCAGGCAAAGCATAATAACGGCAGTTTTTTCATATAGGTTCCAGTGAGATTGCGGGTGGAGTATAGACCATTCAGAGAACCATCCTCTGCTGGGTGAGGTTCATCCAACTTCAATTATCTATCCGCACTCAGGGCTCCACAATGGGTAAATGAAGAAATAAAAGCGCGCCCCCCTGAAGTTTCAAACAAGAAATCTTTGAGCTACTATGTAAAAAGAATTCGGTCTCGTTCTGAACCCCGGTTGTCGTGGTCCTTAAGCCTGTTAGCAATCGCCGGGATCTGTTTATTTCGACAGCTTCAGCCCGAGGGGTAGAGGTATGGTCAATCTCCGGCAGAAAGATCTCACCGATTCCCGTCTCTTCCCACAACTCCTCCTGACGGGCACGATGCGCGGGGACAATTCCGGTAGACGTTGAAGATGTTACGAACAGAACCTACATCAACGTCGGCAAACTCTCTATGAGTTAGAGAAATATTATTTTCCTCGCAGGTTGGCCTGCATAATCAACTTGGCGTGTTCCAGTTTGGTTCCGCCCCAACGTCCGCGGGCGGCGATGACGATGTTCTCGCTGGGGATCATCAGCATACATTCTTTTCCCCAGTGGCCATTGGCCTGAAACGCGTCTGGAGGAAGGTGCGGCATAAACCGTTCCTTGTTCGGACCGACCTCACTATTAAACCACCAGTTATAACCGTAGACGCCGGGGCCATCACCGCTTTGATCAGGGCCTCCGCCGAGTGTGCCGATGCGAAGGTAGTCGGTTCCCTCCGATTGAGTCCGGGGAAGATCAGCCGGAACATCGGCCTGACAACATTGGTCGAAGATGTCCCGGGGTAATAACTGTTCTCCGCTCCAGTTTCCGTGGTTCAACCAGAACCAGCCAATCCGGGCAAAGTCGCGTGGGCTGGCATCAACGCCATTTCCGCCTCGCGAACCAAAGATACCCCCGTCTTCAAATTCGAGCGGAGCCAATCTGGACATCACGACATTATCGAGCGGGCTTTGAAAGACTTCCACCATCATGTGTATGTAGAGCATGATGCCGTAGTCGTTATAAGCCCAGTGGGATCCCGGGGATTCCCCGCGGTTGTAACCACTGGTCATATCAGCCAGATGTCGGAAGGTCATTGTACGGTCTTTTTCGATCAGATCTTTATCTGGCCAGCGACGTTGGACCCAGGGCCGGATAAGATCGTCCGGGCTCTCCAGTTTTTTCTCCTGAACAGCGAACATTAGCAACGTGGCGACGACGGGTTTAGTGCTTGAGGCCCAATCACGTCGTCGTTGAGGGTTACCCCAGCTTATGACCAGATATCCATCCCGAATGATGACCCCATCTCCTCCAACTTTTTTTGCGAACTGATCGAGCAATTCGGAATCGAGATCAACTTCTTCTGGAGTGCGTGTTTCCCATGTCTTACTGGGGAACACAATTTCTTTTTCGGCAGACTCCCCGTAGTTGAGAGAGGTGACCGTGAACAGCAAACACAGTGAGAAAATCTTGTATAATGAACGCATTGGTTTACCTCGCTTTCCGGATCCAGAGGGCGACTTGAGAACCGATGTTTTTCGGAACCTTCCAGGAGTTGTTGCCCGAGGAGACCTTCACATTCTTCTGGGTGACGGTTTGACCGGTGACACAATCGAGCCAGGTTAGTTCGTATTCGCCCGCGCTCAATTCCTGCAGCCCAATTTTATTGGAACTGTTTTCTGCGTACGCGATGTAACTGCGACCCGGATCGGCGAGGACATATTTCGTATCTTCAAATGCGAGTTCGTCATGGTTTGCCATGGTGTAGAAGTCGGTGCTTTCAAAGAACTCTTGCAGAATGCGGCAACTTTGCAGGACTTCCTCTGGCGTATCAAAAATTTTCATGCCCAGCCGCATTGGCATTACGCCCGCCATCGCAATGTTCCAATTGTAGCGACGGACATCGTCCAGATCGTTCCCTTCGGAATCGGTTGTTTCGCTGTAAATGGTCATGAAACCATGACCTGACTTCGAAGCCGCCTCTCCCGCACTTCGTGCATACAGGGCTGTCGCATGAACCTCATTCGTTTTACGGGCACATTGCAAGGCATGATGGTTCATCACACTATCGTCACGCCAGGTTTTGAATTCCTCGCTAGAGTTATGATGGTTTCCAAGGAGATGATCATATTCATCTGCTTCGGAAATGATGCGGGCGATGTCGTTCACGTAATCGATGTCGTCATGTTCTTCACCAACGATCCAGATCAAGTTGCGGTGGTGTTTGAACCGGTTGACGATTGTTTCCACATACTTTCGTTCTCCAGGATCAACTTGTCCCGGACGATAAGGCCAGGGGGCATCGCCGTCGTCGTAGATGAAGAGGTAAATCAAAATGCCCGCTTCATCCATTTCAGTGAACCAGTCTTCCCATTGATCAAGCACAACTGGGTTGGCCCCTTTACGAAAATCGCCATCAATAAACGGGTTCTCGTTCGCGGCACCGTCGCCACCCCCATCCTTACGACCATCACCATTTTTGTCGTAACCGCGGATGGTTTGGAGATAGATACAATTTCCTCCGTATTGAACTAGTTTTTGAATCAACTCGTGTTGATTCCCGTCGCGTGTGCCATCAGGACGACGATTACCGAGGTAGAGAAAATTTTCCGGATCCCCAGGACCGCAAATAAACAGATGCTTTCCATCCTTTCTCATCAGCCACTGAGAGTGTTCCGGATCGCGGATAATCTGTCCCGGTAAAGAGCCACGGGAGTCAGGTTCCTTGGCATCCAGAACCAGGGGAACCAAACCGATTAAAAGGACAACGCTAATAGCTTCCTGGACAGTTTTTTTCCAGGAGAGGCGTGATTCTGCGCGCAGCGCACTTAGGGAGGGAGAGTACATGGTGTTCATCCAGGTGGGAGAGAATGAGGAGGGAGTTTCAATTCAGCGTGTCACTGAATAAGATAGATCCTACTGACTTGGGAAAGTATCAGGCAAGCGATTTGCTCTTGAATCAGGTCTCCTTTCGGGATTAGAAAAAATTAATATAAAAACGCTTGAACCCATCCTGGAACCTGGTTGTAGCTGAGTAAACAGATAAAAAAGTTTCACCGATAGAAGTTGCTCCAATGAAAATAACACCTGTTTTAATAACCTGGCTTTGCTGTTTCCTGATGGTATTTGTGCAGATACTGGGGATACCGCTTGTCGCGGCTGATAAAAACGATCTAAAGCCGGTTTTCCCCGGTAAAGAATGGGAACGACGCAGCCCTGAGGAATTGGGACTGGATGCGGAAAAACTTAAGGAGTATCGTGAGTTTGTTGGCGGACGTGGATGCATCGTGCGGAATGGTTACCTTGTGGAAAGCTGGGGAGAGTATGATCGTCCCCATGATGTCGCTTCCGCGGTCAAACCGTTTTACAGTTACTTGATGATCCAGGCCCTTGCGAACGGAAAACTGAAAAGTTTTGATGCACCTGTTGCGAACTATTGGAGCGACTTGCCGAAGATCAAAGAGTCTCCTGGCCATTCCGATCTCAAATTGACGTTTCGGCATTTCGGTTTTCAAACGGCCTGTCTTGGCTTTACGGAAGCTCCTGGAACCGCGTTCGACTATAACGACGGCACAATGGGGTTCTTCTGGGATACACTCATCAATAAAGTCTACGGTGTTCCCTGGGAGGAAGCGGAAACGGAAGTGATCGGACCGTTGATTAGCCAACCTTTGCAGTTCCAGGATGGCACCCCGAATATCTTGCAGCGTAACACGGGCCGCTTTCAGGTTTCTGCCCGCGATTTCTGTCGATTTGGTTTGCTCTTCCTGAATGAAGGTCACTGGAAGGAGGAACAAATTCTAAGCAGGGAGATGGTCACGATGGCAATTTCTGAACCTCTTCCGCTTTCCATTCCCCGTACAGCAGGAAACGAATCGGAGACGGTTTTTCCATTACGTTCTATTGGTGGACGTGGCAATCAATGCGACCACAATGGCGGATACAGTTGGATGTGGTGGTTGAATAAAACGGCCCGCGATGGTGAGCTTTGGTTTAAGGATGTCCCAGATAATTTCTATGCTTGTTTCGGTCACGGTGGTCGCGAAGGAATGGCGATTTTGCCTGAACAGGGAATCATCGTCAGTTGGATTACGGAGAAAGAATTGCATCAAGATCGAAATGCAGGGAATTATGCGTTTACGTTGCTGACGGATTCCGTAATTTCAAAGTAAAACCCATTTCTAAAACCCGGTTGTGGTTGTTCTTCAACCTGTAAAGTACGGGGAAATGGGACCCATCAGAGGGTTTTAGAATCACTTCTAAGTCAGAGTGATCTTCTTGGAAAACCGCTGAACCCCTGGTTCCTTGCACTGGAATAGCCTCAATGAAATATGGAATCGACCGCGTTGCTTTCTCTTTAATTACGTTCCTCGTTCTTGGCTTGCTGAATGTGCAAGCGGGGTGGGCGGCTGATTTTGTGCTGCAGGAACGGCTCGGACATGAGTGGAAGAATGAATGCATTACTTTTCCATTAACGACCGAACAGTTAGAAAAAACAGGCAAAGGTTATTCCTTAATCGGTCCAGACAATAAAACGATTCCCTGGCAATTGCTTCAAAATAGTGTGACAGGGGAAAAGCAGATCAGTTTTCAGGCCGACCTCGCTCCGTATGCGAATCAAACGTATGAATTTTCTACGAATCGAGCGACAGTTCCTGCTGATTTGTTGTTGCAAGAACTTCCCAATGAAATCCGTCTCTCCAATGGATTGATCGGAATTGCGCTCAGAAAAAATCTAAAGGCAGGGGAAGGCCCCATTGCAGGTGTCCAATTGAATTCCGGCAATTGGACAGGCGATTCTATTTTGAAGTCACCTGCTAACATCCAGAAATATTCGCTGGATGTGATTGCGAATGGGCCTGTCTATCATGAAGTTCAATGCAACGTCCTTTTTGAAAATGATGGGGAATGGAATTTACGGCTTCGGATAGAACGAGGTGAACCAGTCGTTTTGATTGAAGAGCAATATGATGTTGCGGAGCAGACGACGTTTCAAGTTTTGTTGGGAGATCGCCAATTTCAACCTGATCAGCTTTTCTTTCGTGCTGGTAAACATCCGAAATTGGGCACGTTAAAAAGTGAGAAGCTTCCTTCAGCAGGTACTGTTTTCGAGTTGGAGCCCTGGTTGCATTGGTGGTTATCGGAAAAACGGGGGAACTGGTTTTCACTGTATTCTGACAATAGTCCCGACCTGTTGATGGTTGGTGCATTGAAACCAGAGAACTGGGTCGATCCCAACTGGAAGGGAACTACCCCACAGAATGAACCACTGATCCCGGTCACGATCGAGAATAAGAAAGTCGCTCTGTCACTTCCTCTTAGTGGTGGCGGGCGGTATTGGTTATTGGGATCGCCTGACAAAGCCGACAGCTTGAAAGTTCTCTCCGAGAAACAGAAGAATCGGACATCTTTACCGCAGTATTACGTGATCAAGTATGGTGACTTCCCCCTGGATGAAGTCAAAGATTATGTGCTGGATTGGGAAGGGGATCATGAAAATTATCCCCGCCTTTTTTTGGGCAAACAAGAACTACAGAATTTACGCCACACTTTGAAATCAAATGCGGGTGAACTTCAACGATGGGAATCAAAACAAGCGATTGATCGCTATAACATCGCTGGACCTTTGCGGGAATACTTCGCCACTGGCTCGAGTAAGCTGGCAAAAAAAATGATTGCCACGTGCGAACAATGGTTAGCGTCCCTTATTCATGATGATTTATTACTTCAAAACAGCCGAACAACATTGGGAGTCGCACCACATTCCCAGGCTGTATTAATGCTGCCTTTTCTGAATTTGATTGATACGGCGCTTGGGTGTCAGGAGCTTTCCAATGAGCAACGCCAACGATTTCTTGCGCAGCTTGCTTTTCTCGGATATGTTTTCAATCGTGATGACTATTGGTCTCCGGACCGGGGGTTTGAAGCGAATCCGAACATGACGACCACGGTGGCTCAGTATCAGGTGACAATTGCTTCGCTGATACCCTCGCATCCCATGGCGAAGACGTGGGCGAAACGTGGCCTCGATGAGCTACATTCACAACTGATGAACTGGTCTGATGAAGACGGAGGCTGGCGGGAAACACCCCATTACGCAATGGTTTCCTTTGACCATATGCTGGCGGCTTTTATCATGGCGTCACGTGCCGGGTTTGCTGATTATCTGTACGAAGAGCGGATGCGAAAAGTGGCCGAATGGTTTGCGAATATCTCAACTCCGCGTGATCCGTCGACTCAAGGCTTCCGTCATTTGCCTCCCGTGGGAAATACCTACTATGGCGAGGCGACGGGGCTATTTGGAATATTAGCCGGCCTCTGGAAAGATCGTGATCCAGACTTCGCGGCAGAAATGCAATGGATGTATGAAGAGCAGGGGGCAACCGGCCTTGGTCTGGGATGGAGCTTTCCGGCGATGACCGGTTATACGGAGCTACTGAAAGACAATGCAATTTCTCCGCGTGCGCCTGGGCTGAAAAGTCGCTGGTTCGAGAAGACGGGCGTGGTGCTACGGAATCATCTGTTGTCGGATCGCGAAACTTATCTGTATCTCATCGCCGGTTCGAATCATGACCATTACGATTTCGACTCGGGTAGTCTGGTGTTATGGGGGAAAGGACGCAAACTGGTTGATGACTGGGGATATATCGGCCGACATGCTCAACAGTTTCACAGCCTTTTAACGGCATCGGACATTGAGCCGGATGAAACTATGCAGATTAAATCGTTCTCTACCCAACAGGAACTTGATTATGTCGCAGGTCAAAAGGGGAGTTGGCAGAGACAAATCTGTTTTGCGAAAAGTGATGATCCACTCGGCTCAAACTGTTTTCTACTGCGTGATCACTACGAAGGTGAAGGCGATGCCGAATGGCGTCTCTGGCTTTCAACTTCTAATGTGGAAACAGGCCGCGATGTGATTACAGCAAAGGGTGATGACGTCGATCTTGATGTCTTCTTCTATGAACCGACGACATTGGGGTTAAAAACGGAAACGGCGATGCAGAAGGTTTCCGTTGGGAACCGGGATGGGAAAGTTGGGCCACTCGAAATTACACAAACAGCACTAGTTGGCCATCTGTCCGGGCGCAGCAACGTAACAGCGTTACTGTACCCGCGACAGGAAGATCAACCTGCTCCGGAAGTGGTCTGGCACGCAGAGGGATCGATTGCAGAAATCATCTCGAAAGAGGGGCGGGAATATCTCTACCTGAATTCAGAAACATCCACTCCTTCCGATAACAGGATACATCGCACTAAAACGGCGGGGATTTCATTCCAGGGCGCATCCGGTTCCATCAAAATAAGGGATGGAAAAGCTCAGCTTACCCTCGGCTCTGCTGGGAAAATTGAGTTCCGAGATCAATCTCTACAGTCAGATCAGCCAGCGTCTCGGTCTGTTTCCTTTTGAGTTTCTTGGAGATTTAGAGGAACTTTTCGGTTTATTGTGGCTCCTTGATTACTGTTCCAATTGGTACAAGCCGAATAATTCTCTTTGGTTTGATTGGTGACTGAACTTCTATTCCGGTCTACTCATCTGAATCCGAATACTCAGTCGAATCTACTTGATAAGACATCATCACACGGAGGTTTATTGCTCTGGTGAGGATCGGCAATAATTGCCGATGGGCCTCACACCAATGGATTGAGGATTCGACATGCAAATTCCGCGGCCCACCTGGTTGTTCTCCTTTTTGCTTATCTTCGTCGTTGCTGTTCCGGCGTCTGCGCAAGAATTGTTTCCACCTTGCCTCGATCAAGGCTGGGATTTCTCCTCCAGCCTGCTGTTACTGAAGCCGAATGGACGTGAGGACGAGTCCCTCTTGTTCTTTTCCACTGGGGAAATGGATGCTTATAACGGTAGTAATTTCAACCTGAATTACGAATCGGGGATCGAGTTCGAACTGACTCGGCATTTGACGGAAGACTTACGGTTGTCTGGCTCCTATTTTCAAGTCTTTCAATCCGGAGCGGATGAATCGGGAGTATTAGCCCCAGGAACCTATCGCTTCGAAACGACTCCCCCCAGCACTTTTGATTTGGGAGCTGCTTCTCCTTCTACCACTGCTCTCCAATCCGAATTTCTGTCCGCAGAATTAAACCTGGAACATGATCTGAATGATTTTATTACGGTCCTGTTCGGGTTCCGCTATTTCGGATTTGATGACAAGCTGAGTTTCCTGATGCGCGACCCTGGTAATTTTAATTATTACCGCTGGGGTACTCAGAACGATCTTTATGGAGGGCAGATTGGGACTGAAGTGTTGCTGTGGGAAGAAGACTGGTTCCGGCTCGATTTTACGGGCAAATTTGCCGTCTTCAATAACCAGGTGGAAGGTTCCTTCATCGCACAGGATGACACGTTGTCGTTTAATAACTTTGCGGATGAATCGAGCGAAACGACCTCCACGATGTTTGATCTGCACACGGAGGGAACTTTTTTCCTGACCGATCATTGGTCATTCATCGCGGGTTACCGAGTTATTTTTGTTGATAGCGTCGCGTTTTCTACCGAGCAAATTACTCAAACCAGTGAGTTCGACGGTGCCAACGAACGAGAGTCCATCGATTTGGCTATGAACGATGAACTCTTCCTGCACGGCTTCAACTTCGGTTTCCTGTGCACTTGGTAAACATGAAACCGGTTATTTCAACGGCATGTAAATATCAGTGACCAGATCTTCTTCATTCGTGTCGCAGGGTGAA
>JAGQQC010000429.1 GCA_020426395.1 Planctomycetaceae bacterium | reverse complement strand
CAAACGGATTGGCATTACTCGCCCCGAAGTCATACGGAACTCGGCGGAGGCAATGAATGAACCGGACAACGTGGATCGAGTCATCAATCAATGTTGGAACCTCGGCGCAGAACCCGTGTTGATCCCCACGATGCAGATTCATCCTACTACCAACAGCGAAAAGATTCGCCAAACCCTCAATCAACTTCATCAATATGACTGGCTGATTTTCACCAGCGAAAACGGTGTCCAGTACTTCCACGATTTTCTCTGGGAACAGGGAAAAGATGCCCGGGTTTTCGGAAATTGTCAACTGGCCGCCATTGGCTCTTCTACAGCCGCTGCTCTGGAGAAGTATCAATTGCGGGCCGATATAGTGCCGGAGGATTTCCGGGCTGAAAGCCTCGCTGCTTCACTAAAACCCGAAGGAGTCGGTAAACGACTATTATGGATCCGTGCCAACCGGGGACGAGATGTTTTGCCGAATGAGTTAGGTCCCGTCGCGTCACAATTTGATGAATTAGTCGTTTATGAGCACACCGATGTCACCCGCTGGCCCCCGGAAATAATCGAGCAAATTCAAAACGGAGGACTCGACTGGATCGGGCTAAGCAGCCCTGCGATCGCCCGCAATTTGAAGCAGCTATTGGCGGCCGATCCGGAACTGCAAAAAGCGACTGAAAAAACCCGATTCGCCGCATTAAGCCCAGTCACCCAACAGGCAGCAGAAGAGGCTGGTTTACCGATTGCCGTTACGTCTGAAATATATACCTGGGACCATTTATTGAAGACCATCAGTGAGCTGGGCTAAAAAGTGGTCCGATTTTAACCGGGGCATCTGTACCGGATCCTTCAATCAACAACTTGTCGCAACCCATACAATCACCTAGACTAGATAGATTGCCCGGTCCACCTTATTCAAGTTCGCGGGGTGACCCGCAATCAGGTGACATGGCAATCAAGGCTTCTCATCGCTTCAGCAGTTGAAACCGTCTTTTCCAACCGACTTTAGGAGCATTCCCCAATGCGGACCACCACTGCCATTCTTCGTTTCAATCAGAAACGGCTTATCCGCAATTGCATTCTATTTATGCTGTTTGTTGTTCTGCTGGTTGCGAGTTCGGTTGTTCTACGAGCCGATGAAGAATCAGAGAAAACTGACGAGGAACGATACTACGAACTGATGTCGTTGTTCGTCGATACCTTCGAGAAAATCGAAAAGAATTACGTTGATGAACTCGATCGCCGCGAGATGGTCGAAGCTGCTGTCCGGGGAATGTTGCGGGAACTCGATCCTTATAGCAACTACATCAGCCGGGAGGATATTCAGCGATTCAACCAGACCGTCGATCAGGAATTTGGTGGGATCGGCATTCAGGTTTACATTGATCCTGAAACGACTCACCTGATGGTTCAGACCCCACTTCCAGGCACCCCTGCTTACGCTGCCGGTGTCAAAGCGGGCGATACAATTCTGGAAATTGAAGGAAAATCGACCGAAGGCTTCCAGGTTTCCGATGCCGTCGAATTGCTCAAGGGAAATCGCGGAGATAAAGTCAAACTCAAAATTCTGCACGAAGGAGAGACCGAACCGGTTGAACTCGCAATCGAGCGTGACGTGATTAAACTCTCCACCGTTCTGGGAATGAAATACAACGATGATGCGTCCTGGAATTTCTGGTTGAATGAAGACGAAAAAATCGCCTACATCCGGCTAACTCATTTCAGTCGACGGAGTGCGGAAGAGTTACAAGTCGTACTCGATGAACTCGTATTAAACGGGATGCGTGGACTGATCTTCGATTTGCGTTCCAACCCGGGGGGATTGTTGAATCAGGCAACGGCCATTTCCGACATGTTCATTGAGAGTGGCCGGATCGTCAGCACCAAGGGACGAAATACCCCCGAACGAGTTTGGGACGCCCGTGCGGAGGGAACTTACAAAGGGTTCCCCATGGCAGTCCTGGTCAATCACTTCAGCGCCTCGGCCAGCGAAATTGTCTCCGCCTGTCTGCAAGATCATGGTCGTGCTGTTGTCATCGGAGAGCGAACCTGGGGTAAAGGTTCTGTGCAGAATGTCTTCGACCTGGAACAGGGAGGAAGTGCCCTCAAACTGACTACCGCCAGCTATCATCGCCCCAGCGGTAAAAACATCCACCGCTCCCGGAAAGCCAAAGATGAAGACGACTGGGGCGTCATGCCGGATGAAGGATACCAGGTCGCATTCACTAACGACCAACTTCGGAAATATCTTGACTACAGACGACAACTCGATGTCATCGGTGGCCATACCGAGAACGTCGAACCGTTTGAGGACATTCAACTAGACAAAGCAGTCGAGTATATCCAATCCGAATTGAAACCAGCAGAAGCAGAAGAAGCTTCAAAATAAGTCACACGCGTAAATTCGTGTGAACGAAAGGAAGAAGGATTACGCATGGGCGATGCCCGGTTAATGCTGGCCCTGGAGTCGTCCTGCGATGAAACCGCCGCTGCGATTATTGAACGCGACCTGACCGTTCGCTCGAATGTCGTCGCATCGCAAGCAGAACTCCATGAGAAATACGGAGGCGTCGTTCCCGAAATCGCTTCACGCGCCCATGTGACGAACCTGCTTCCCGTTGTCGAAGAAGCCCTGGAAAAGGCCCAAGTGAGCTTGGCAGATATCGATGCTATCGCCGTCGTCACTCGGCCAGGGCTGGTCGGTTCTTTGCTTGTCGGATTAACGGCCGCCAAAACCTTCGCCGCGACCTTGGGACTTCCGCTCATTGCTGTTGATCACGTGCAAGCTCATTTGTACGCCTGCCGAATCGCGGCCAAACGGGATATCTTCCCAGCCATTGGACTTGTGGTCAGCGGCGGTCACACGAACTTGTACCTTTGCAAAGGGGCCACCGAATACGAACTCATCGGTTCCACTATCGATGATGCGGCTGGGGAGGCATTCGATAAAGTCGCCAAAATTCTGAACCTTCCCTACCCAGGAGGCCCTCATATCGAACAGGTCGCCACAAAAGGAAATCCCGCCGCCTTTGCGTTTACACGAACATTTCTGAATGATGACCGTCTCGATTTCAGTTTCAGCGGACTGAAAACCGCCGTGCTGTATCAGGCAGAAGGAACTCCCGGCGCCGTCAATCAACCTCCCCCTCTCAATGAGCAACGCATCGCCGACCTTGCCGCCAGCTTTCAGGAAACGGTTGTCGATGTCCTCGTGGGAAAATCGAGACAGGCTCTGGAACAATATCAGTTACGCACCCTCCTGATTGGAGGAGGGGTGGCCGCGAACAGTCGCTTTCGTCAATCTTTGGAAGAAATGACCGCTCAAAAAGGGTATGATTTGCACATTTCTCCTCGGGAATTCTGTACGGATAACGCAGGCATGGCGGCTATTGCGTGGGAGCATTTTGAACGGGGAGAACTGGCCGATTTGACGATTGATGTCACCCCGGGATTAGTTCGGAAGGGGTAAATCTGCCTGGATTGGCATTTCAAGCGCCCCATTTTCGTCCACAAACCGTAGAATAAAGATCCCCCCTTTTTCTTAAGCAAATATTTTCGTTTCTCGCTTCCGACAGGGAAGTTGCATTTGCCACCAGCTGACATATTTAATAACATTAAATAAGTCAGCATTGACCCCGTTTTTGCCCCACCGCTCCTCTTCCAGTATCACCTTCAGGCCACCTGATGAAGACTTTCCTACCAGTTCTCACGGGACTCGTGTTTGCCCTTTATTGCTGCTGCTCCGTCGCATTGGGGGAATCCGATCCACCTGCTGAGTTCACGAAAGAGCAACTCGATTTCTTCGAGGCGAAGGTCCGCCCGCTCCTAAAGAGCGAGTGCTATCACTGCCATTCAGCCCGCAAACAGGAAGGAAGTCTGAGACTCGATGCCCGTTCGCTGATCCTGGAGGGAGGGGACAGTGGCCCCGCCATGGAACCGGGAGATCCAGCCGGAAGCCTGATCATCGAAGCGGTCAAACGGGAAGGTTTC
>JAGQQC010000428.1 GCA_020426395.1 Planctomycetaceae bacterium | reverse complement strand
CGATCTGACACGGATCACCCCTGCCCATGTGGGGAACTATCTTGATGGCCTTTCGTTGGCGGCCACCACGAAGAAACTCCATCTCTCGGCCCTACGAAATTTCTTTGACCAGCTCGTGCTGCGGCATGTGATTATTCTCAACCCTGCCCTCTCGGTTCGGTGTGAGCGAGTTCAAATCACCGAGGGTAAGACTCCCGCGATCTCGATTCAGGATGCGCGCAAGCTGCTCGACTCGATGAACATCACTCATATCGTCGGGTTACGTGATCGAGCCATCATCGGCACCCTCGCCTATACCGCAGTTCGGGCTTCTGCGGTTGCCAAACTCACGAGGAATGATTTTTATCACTCAGGAGATCAATACTATCTTAACTTCGACGAAAAGAATGGGAAAAACCGAACGATTCCCGTTCGCCATGATTTGCAGCGGTATCTCCTGGACTACCTAAGCCAAGCAACACTTGACACAACAAACAAACGGGTTCCACTCTTTCGTTCCACCATAAGGCGGACACAACAACTCACAGATCGCCCGTTGACTGGGAACGACATTCTTCGTATCTGCAAACGCCGTTTGCGTGACGCAAGCCTATCAACTCGGCTTTCCCCGCATTCGTTTCGAGTGACGATTATTACTGATCTGCTGGAACAGAATGTCCCCCTGGAAGAAGTCCAATACCTGGCCGGTCACGCCGACCCTCGGACAACACGGTTGTATGACCGTCGAAAACGGGAAGTGACACGTAATCTGGTGGAACGGATTTCGATTTAATAAAGTCGGGGAACAGTACAACGATTGAACTTTCTCCGAAGGGAATAAATTGCCTTTAACTGTCGATCACGAACTGGCAATAATTTATATCTCCATCTAGTGCGATGCTATTTTTTCTATCAAAAAAAGTAAGGAACTGGCTGAGTCCAATCACAAAAAAAGGCTCCACAAGGGAGCCTGGCGGATACCTGACGGCAAACCGTACGCGTGAAAGCCTTACTGTGATAAGAGGCAAACATCGCTCGAATACACACCACTAATTTAGCCCATACTGAACACTTTTATCAAGTGTGTCCTCGTGGTAGGATGGACGGATCATCTAATTTTTTGAACAGAGTCTTCCTCGGCAGAGAGTTTTCGAAAAAACTACAGTGCGGGCGCCACCATGACAGAGCACGACCATCCCCCTTACATCCTCGGACTTGACCTTGGAGCCACTTCGCTCGGTTGGGCGATGATTGAAATCGAATCCTGGAACACCACCCGACCTGTACGAGTGCTTGATGTCGGGGTCCGCATTTTTGAAGCGGGTGTGGAAGGAGATATCGAACAGGGGAAAGACAGCTCCCGCGCCGTCGAACGCCGGAACGCCCGCCAACCCCGCCGACAACATTGGCGCCGCCAACAACGTAAACGAAACCTCTTCCGACTACTACAGGAACTGCATCTGCTCCCGCAAACATCCGAAGCTGTGACCGACGACGAAAAACGAGATGACGATCCAATCGCTCCTGCCAACCGACATGCCGTTTTGTTAATGGTCGATCAACAACTGCGGAAAGAATTCACGGCCAAAGATCCCAACCTCGAACAAGACCACCACTTCCAGCAAGTCCTCCCCTACCTCTTGCGGAAAGAAGCCCTCGAACGCCCTCTCTCTCCAGCGGAGTTGGGGCGCCTGCTCTATCAACTGGGACAACGCCGAGGTTATCTCAGTAACCGCAAAGGGCAGGATAGTGACGATGAAAAAACAGGGCTGGTCCTGAGTGGAATCAGTTCCCTCCAGGATGATTTGGGAGAACAAACATTAGGAGCTTATTTCGCGACGGAGGTTGATGTCCCCCAGGAGAAAATTCGGAAACGTTACACGGGCCGCTTTATGTTCCAGCAGGAATTCGAGCGGATTCGTGACTATCAAGCGCCTCACCATCCCGAGTTAACCCCGGAAGATTGGGAACGGATTCACAAAACGATTTTTTATCAACGCCCTCTCAAGTCTCAGAAAGATTTGATTGGTCGCTGCGATCTCGAACCTGATCGACGTCGGATCTCAGAAGCTCTCCCCATCTTTCAGGAGTTCCGTATTCTGCAGACGGTCAACAATCTGCGCATTCAGTTCCCCGATTATACCGCCCGCGAATTATTCACGGAGGAAAAACAAAAGCTGATTGATATCCTGCAGACCTCGGCCGAGATGACTTATGCCCAGGTTCGTAAGCTGTTTGGATTCACCAAAAAAGGGATGAAATTTACGATTGAAGAATGGGACAAGCGGATCATCGGGCACCGGACGAATCAAAAAATGATCGACGTCTTCGGAGATCAATGGCTCGATTTCCCGGTAGAGAAACAGAACCAGATCGTCCTGGAAATCGTCGCTTATAACAAACCCTTCGCGTTGAAACGAAGGGGAATACATGCCTGGGGCCTGAACGAAGAGCAAGCCGACCGCCTCAAGGAGACCCACCTCGAAGAAGGGCACGGTTCCCACTCCAAAGAAGCGTTGGAACAACTCGTCCCCCTCATGCGCGACGGGATGACTTACCCCAAAGCCCGCAAAAAAGCGTATCCGGAATCGTTCGAAACCGGCGATGTCCACGATCTGCTCGCCCCCGTCAACGACTGGAAAGACGACATCCGCAACCCAGCCGTCATCCGGGCGCTGACCGAACTTCGTAAAGTGGTCAATGGGATCATCCGCCGGCATGGTAAACCGCAGCGCATTCACATCGAACTCGCCCGCGATTTGAAAAACTCGCGCGATCGCCGCAAGAAGATTCATCAAAACAACGAAGACAATCGAAAACGACGGGAAAAAGCGAAGCAGAAAATTCTGAGTGAAACAGGGATCTCCCGGCCGAGCCGGAACGATATCGATAAATGTCTGTTGGCCGAAGAATGCCAGTGGACTTGTCCCTACACCGGCAAAACGATTTCTCCCTCGAACCTCTTCGGGCCTCATCCGGAGTTCGACATCGAACATATCTACCCACGGCAGTATCTCGATAATTCCATGTCGAATAAAACGCTCTGTCACGTCAGTGTGAACCGGGACATCAAACGGAACCAGTTACCCGCGCAGGCGTTCTCGGGTAAGAAACACGAAGAGATGATCGATCGAGTCAAACGGTTTGTCGGTCCGTTGGCGCATATCAAGCTGCATCGCTTTCAGCAAACCGAAGTCCCCGAAGGGTTCACCACCCGCGACCTGAACGACACCCGGTATAACTCCAAACTCTCCGCCGAGTTTCTGGGTACGCTCTACGGTGGGAAATTCGACGCCGAAGGTCGCACCCGCATCTTTTCCTGCACGGGGGGACTGACCTACCTCTTGCGCAAAGCGTGGCAACTCGATTCGATCCTGGGTGATGACGAAAAGAACCGGGACGACCACCGTCAACACGCCGTTGACGCCGTCATCGTCGCTCTGACCGGCCCCACCCGGGTGAAAGCGCTGCAGGAAGCGGCTGCCGACGCGGCGAAAATGGAACAACAGGCCTTCCTCAAAAGTATCCAGAACCCCTGGAACAAGTTCCACGCCGAAGTCGATCAAGCCGTTACTGGTCTGAAGGTCTCGCACCGCATGACCCGCACCATCGCCGGTCCACTACATGCTGAATCGATCTACAGCCGGGAATTCACCGACGCCAACGGTAAAACAAGTTACCGCATCCGGAAAGGATTAGACAAACTCTCCGTCAAGGAAATCACCAGCGACCAGATCGTCGATCCCAAGATCCGCCAACTCGTGCAGGACAAATACGCCGAACTGGGTGGCGGCCCCCCGGCGAAAATTTTCAGCTTAGAAGAAAATCACCCCGTCATGACGACCAGGAATGGGAAAGAGATCCCGATCCACAAAGTCCGCCTGCAGGCCAACGTGCAACCTCGCCCCATCGGCAAAGGAGTCCGCCAGCGGAACGTCGCCAGCGGTAAGGACTCCAACTACGCTTCAATGATCTACGTCATCCTCGACAAAAACGGCCAA
>JAGQQC010000427.1 GCA_020426395.1 Planctomycetaceae bacterium | reverse complement strand
GACATCGCTCTTAATAAGTTTTCAATCTGATTAAGAGCTTCCGGATCATCCGAGGAAATCGTGATGCTATCTTCCCCGGGAGCGATAATCACAGGAGGTGGAGTCACAGGCGTAGAAGATTCCGCGTTTGGGTCGACAGGATTATCGTTTGCAGGAATTTCTGAATTCGCTGGAGCAGCTTCTTTATTTTCAGGTGAAACCGTTTTGGGTTGATCGGATTGAGGAGAGTCCTGGGCAGAAGCCTCTTTGCCTTTAGCCTCTTCGTTCTGCTCTTCTGCTTCCGCCTGAATTTCTTTCAGGCGTGCTCGAGCTTTTTCTACAAGTTTTTGAAATTCTTCTTTCTCCTGACGGTTTTCCTCCGTCGGCTCAGTTTCAGTAGCGGCTTCTTCAACAGTTGCTGTCGTATTTGCTGTATCCGGCTCAGTTTGGACAGGTTCAACTTCGTCTTCGACTGAAAAATTCACCCCGCCACTTGCCGGCTTTTCATCCTCTTCCGGTTCATCCTGGTGCAGTTGACGATACTTCCGCATTGTCGGTGCGACGGCAGAAGGAACCACCACATCAATCCGGTTTTTCCGTAACTGAGGCCAGATTCGTTTGATCTCTTCAACCGCCTCCTGAGTATTGCCATCGAATGGAATCACTCGAATTTTTTTGTTGCTGGAATTCGTCTCTTGTGCGAGATGACTCTCTCCCATTTTGATCAGGAACTGACGAATCTCACTGATTTGTTTCTCCGTTCCCTGTACCAGTAACTGCTGATTGGTCGTATCCGTATCAATCAAAGGAGCAGTGGGATCGTCATCCCAGAAGGAGTTCCCGAAAAATTTCTCAACTGCGGACTCGGCTGTATAAGGATCATTCACTTGTAATGTGAAAATCTCCAGTTTCTTGCCTTCATCGGGATCAATATCCAGTTTTTCAATCGCCTCTTTAATCCGAGCCTGGTCTTTTTCCAAAGCAGTGACAATGAGGCTGTAATTATTTTCATCCAAACCAATCCGAGCTTTCGGAGCGATCCCTTTCAGTGCATCCTGAACCGAATCCGGATCAGCATATGCCAGTTTGTAAACCTGTGTTTCCTCTAGTGAAGTCCCTTCCTCAATCGCCTGCATCGCTTCTTCAATTCGTGCATGTTCGGAAGGCTTGGCATTGACCAAAACAGAATTGGTGTCGCGATTTTCCGTCACGCTGATCGAACGACTGTTCTGGAACAATTCACGAATCATTCGCACCAGACTATTCGGATCAATCTTTTCACTTTGGTAAACTTTGGAAACACGAGAAGTGGTTCCGGAAACTTCATCTTCCTCAAGTTGTTTGATGATATTCTGAACCAGTTCCTGCTCTTCTACCGTTGCAGCCACCATGAGTGTATTGCTCTGGTTATCAAAAGAGGATCGAACGTCCGGCAGCATTCCCTGCAAGACCTGGTAAAGTGTTCTCGCATCGACATCCTGTAACTTGTAAACCTCCGTGACCAAGTCTTTCGCAGAAGATTCGATGGCGGAAACGGCTTTTTCGATTTCAGCCATCTTCTGTTCTGATGCCGAAATCATGACCAGTCCTCCTTGAGGATCAAGCGAGATTCCCACGTCAGGAAAACGGCTGAACTGAGTTTGTAAAAGTTGATAGAGAGAACGACCCGACACCTTGGAACTGGAAAACGCCTTTGTAAGGGTGGTCCCTTTCTTCTGTTCGAGTTCGGCTATCGTAGCGGCGATTTTCTCCTGATACTCCTCGGGAGCATGGGCCATGATGATGCCATTCCGCTGATCGATGGAGAAATAGATATCGGACCGGAACCGGTACAGATTCTGTAACATATTGACAAGCGAATTCGGTTCGACATTTTGAATTGGGTAGGCAACAATTTTCTGCGCTGTCTGGCTTTGTTTTTCGTCAATCGATTCAATCATCTCGGCCACACGCTGGTGATCCGTTTCAGACCCCACAAAAACAATTGATCGCGTTGCCTGATCAGGAACCACCGGGTTTCGGGGAAACAGGCTGCGTACAATGGCAAAGACATTGCTCGGATCAAGATTCTTTAACGGGTACGCTTTTGAAGTCTGAGCCGCCCCAACCGAATCGAGTTCCTGAATGAACTGTGCAATTTCTTCGTGTTGTTTCTCATTGGCATAGGCCACGAGTGTGCTGGTGTTCCCATCCATTGAGAAGCGAACTTCCGATTGGAAGGCAAACAAGGTCTGCAACATTCCCATCATACTGCTGACTTCGATGTTATTGACTTTATAATGCTTGAGAACATTCGCCCTTTCGGAGGCATCGACTGCATCCATCTGCTTAATCGCCGCCGCTATCGTTTCCTGATCTGCGGGCGAGGCGGTAATCACGAGACTGCGTGCCCGTTGATCGATGGCAATATTGGCCGCCGGAGTTAACGAGCGTAAAACCGCGGCTGCGGCATTCGGATCGCTATATTGAAACCGATATACCTGCGAAACCGGTTTTTCATCTTTCGGCAGTTTTTCAATCAACTCGGTTATCGCCGCCGCAAGTTCTTCCATCTGAGCCTGCGGCGCCTGCACGATTAAATTGTCTGTTGCCGTATTGGGAGTGAAGTTTGCGTTCGCTTTCAGTTCTGGTTTCAAGAATTCCAGCAATGTTGTATGACTCACGTTATTAAGTGGAAAAACTTGAATCGCCCGCTCATCATTCTCGCCGAGACCTGATTCCAGTTTTTCGACAACAGCCGCTAATCCCTGATGTTCATTCGGCTTTGCCCAAATGGCCAGTTTGCGAGGATCTTGAGTCGTTGTAATTCGAGCCTGGGGAAAGGACATCTGCAAGATACCAATCGCATTGGCTGCTGGAATCTTGTTGAAAGCATAAGTCTCGACATAGGAATCTTTCCCTGGAGCACCATCCGCTTTGATCTCTTCCACAATCTTGTCCACTTTAGCCAACTGCGAAGGAGTTCCCCACACCATCATCTTGCTGGGATCCTGGCTGAAGGTCACGACGATACCGGGAACGGCATTCGCCACGATCTGATAGGCATAGCTTGCTCCGGTCGCTTCCAGCGTATAGATTTTCAAATCGGCCCCTTTATCAGCCGCTGAACTTTCCAGATTATTCACCAGTTCCTGGATTTCCGCATGCTGTTCTTCGGTCGCCCAGGCGATCATCTTTTTGTTATCAGGGCTGGGGCCAAATCGAACGGAAGGATGAGCAGCACCCACAATGGCTTGTGCCGTACTCACAGGCACGACCTCCAGTTGATACACTTTCATCTGACCGTTATTGACAGCCGTCTGTTCTGCTTCGAGTGTCTGCACAATAGAAGCGATTTTTTCGTGTTGGGCATCCGTAGCCCAAGCAACCATTTTGTATGGATCGGGGGAAGGACCAAATCGAACCGTCGGCATATCCGCCTGGATAATCGGAACAACAGTCGAAGCAACCGTCGCCTTGAAAGAATAGACTTTCATCGACGTATTCGACTGCGGGTTCCAGTTATCATCGACTTGCTTCAGAATGTCGGAGTACTGTTGAATCTCCTCTTCCGTTCCCCACACAGCCAGTTTATAAGCATCGGCTCCATTAAGCGTGTATCTCGCTTGCGGATAAACCATCGTCAATGTCTGCGCGGCATTACCTGCCGGAATGTTACTAAAGGCGAGCACCTTCATTTGTGCGTTCTTACTAACCGGCCCCTGCTCTTCAAGTTTGGTAATGATGCCCTGAATCTCAGTATGCCCTGCTTCAGTTGCCCAGATAATAATACGGCGATTGGAGCTGCTATTTCCGAAAGTTGCGCGTGGAACTGCCTGCTGAATGATAGGAACTGCCATCGTGGTGTCGATTTTATCAAGATCATAAATCTTCATAGACGAATTCGCTTGCGGATCCCAGTTCTGATCAACTTGCTTGAGCATCTCAGCATATTCCTGATGCTCTTCGTCTGTTCCCCATAAGACAATTTTATAGGGATCGGCCCCACTCACTGTATACTTCGCTTGAGGGTA
>JAGQQC010000426.1 GCA_020426395.1 Planctomycetaceae bacterium | reverse complement strand
TGTCAACTCGAAGCGACACTCCCCATGCAGCCGATTGTCAAACGATATAAAGTTCTCATCATCGATGATGATCCGCTCTTCAGGAGCTTGCTGGTCTCATTGTTGCGTAAAGATTATTTAGTTTCCGTCGCCTCTGATGGTGCAGATGGTTTCTATAAAGCGGTCGAGTATCCTCCCGATATCGCAATTGTTGATATCCAGATGCCTCAATGGGATGGAATCCAAACGCTCAAGGCCTTTCGTGGGCACTCCGCATTGCAGAATACGAAGGTCATTATGCTGACCTCAGATGCCAGCCGTGAAACGGTTCTTTCCGCCATAAAGGGAGGGGCCAACGATTATGTGATCAAAACCAGTTTCAGCAAGGAAGAATTGAGGCAGAAGATCCATCGTCTGGTAACAAAGCGAGAGCAGGAGCGACTTGGTTTGCCACGGTTCACCGATCAGCAAAAACAGGTCAGTCCTGTGACTCCCTCCAACACCTCCTATGAGGCTCAACCCAGCGCGAAAACGAAAACCACGGTTGTGTTCTCTCAAGCGGAAGTTCAAGTTGCGGCTAAGCCAATTATGGCTACGCAAGAAGTGGATGCAGAGGGAAAAGTTCGCGAGTCCACGATGCCTGTCGCGACTATGGAAGTAGACTTCGACGGTGACTTCGAGGAATACAATTCAGACTTGCAGGGAATCATAGACGATTGGGAATAAGCTGAGACAGGCTTCAACCGAAGCCTGTTACGTGCTCCTAATCTTCTCTATTGGGGAAGCATTCGTAAAATCACGAGGGTACGGTCATCGGGATCGTCTGCTCCCTGAGAATGCCCTTCCATATTCGACCAGATTTCCTCGAAGACTTCACTCGCTGTTCCTTGCAGGCATCCTTTAATGCCGCGCACGATTCCGTCTGAATGGAACAGCTTCTGTCGGTCATTCATCGCTTCGCTGATACCGTCGCTGTAGAAGACGAGTAATGCTTGCGGGGTGAGCGTTAATTCAGAGTACTCGTACTCAACATCTTCCATCACCCCCAGCAGAACTCCATGGGATTGCAAGGCTTCGATTTCGCAGTTTCGACAAAAGAATGGAGTCGGGTGACCGGCATTCGAATATCGGAACCAGCCTTCGCGCGTATCGAGAATTCCAATCACCATGCTCATGAATTGATGGGATGGCGTCAGTTCCACAAGGACGTTATTAACTCGGGCCATGAGTTCAGCCGGATCATCCAAGTCCTGAATGGTAGAACTGGCTAGTGACCGCAGGGAACCTCGCACTGTCGACATAATCATGGCGGCTGGAACACTATCTCCCGAAGCGTCACCGACGGCAATCAAAGTCCTATGATCGTTGAGGGTGATTAATTCGAACAAATCTCCTCCCAGCTCAAACCGACTCGTGCAGATGCCGGCGACTTCCCAACCACCCGTTTCAGACTGGTATTGAACAACTTGTTCCGGCTGACAGGTTGAGGCCTGGATCAAATCATGTTGCATGCGGCGCTGGACTTCGCTCTCTTTCATGAGTACGACTTTTTCCAGCATTTGTGCAATTTGGGTAGAGATCGATTGCAAGACATGCATTTCCCGCTCAGTGGGAGTTTTATCCCGTCGATCCCAGAACCAGACTGTTCCGAGGGGACCGGTTTCTGATTGCACGACCATTCCCAGCCCTACCGCCGCGTTGTGAGGCAGCATCTCTTCATAAGGATTGTTATCGTTTTGTTTTATGAGGAGGGAACCTTGGGAAATCAATTCCATTTCCGCCGATTCCGGAATCAACTTCCGTTCGGGAGCAGGAATTTTGAAACTGGCATTGGATGTTCGAACACGCAATTTTACACTGCTGCTCGCCGCATCCAATAAAAAGAACCCTGCTTCTTTGTAACCAGTAAGCTCGATGGCAACATCCAGGATATTGGTGAGACGACTAATCAAGTTCATCTCGGAAGAGCAGGTGAAATCGAGCGAGGCGAGCGTTGCCAGTTCCCGGGAGTAGGTTACGGAAAGGCGTTGTCGTTCTGAACAGGCACTTAGCATTTTAGCCGTCAATTCGACAATTTCGCGCATCGTCTGGAAAGAACACTCCGGAGGTTCCAGGTCAGGCAGATCAACTCTTAAGTGGCCAACGGTTGTTTTACCATCCTGGATTTCAGTGATCCAGCAATGATCTTCAACTGATCTCGATCGCTTGTTGTTGGATTCGGAAGTCCGATTGGGGATAAACTGCACCGGCCAGCCGATCACATGGGAAAGTTCTTTACAGGTGGACCAAATCCACGCCAGATACTCCTGATCAAGCCATTCCTGTTGGGAGGCAGGAGAGTTGGTCACCTTTAATTCGTGATTCATATCGACATCACCTGAGTGCTGGTTTTCCGTACGGAGCACGAGTCAGAATGAGGTTTTCCTCAAAAGCCTGGCGCGCGAAGAAATCGTTCCCCTCGCTTTGGGGTCCAGTTTTCGTTATCGACGGATCAGATGGTGAAAGCGAGCCGTGGAAAATAGCGTTCTCACGTTCCCGGGAGTCTTAATCAGTCAAGCGCTACAAGTGGTACAGCTTAACCGGAAACTCGACCGAAACCGAAAATCAAGCCTCACCGGCGAGGGCAGCCGTACCTGCAGAATCGGCAGGTCCCGATTCGTATCGATCAATCACGGCACAGCCACAGGCATCGCTCCAAACGTTGACGGTGGTGCGGCACATGTCGAGTACACGGTCCACAGCAATGATGATCCCCTGAGCCTCGAGCGGCAAACCTACCGCCTGTAAAACGATGGCCATCATCACCAGACCGGCATGAGGAATACCCGCTGCTCCTACACTGGCGAGCAGTGCCGTGATGGCCACGAGGACCTGATCCGCAAGTGTCAGATCGATACCCGGTGTTGCCTGAGCAATAAAGAGGACGGCAACAGCTTCATATAGAGCCGTACCATCCATGTTAATTGTCGCTCCGAGGGGCAAGACGAACGAACTGACTTTGTTGGAGACTTTCCCTCGCTCTTCGACACAGGTGATCGTCAAAGGCAGCGTTGCGTTGGAAGAGGCTGTAGAGAAAGCGGTCATCAAGGCGGGGCTCATCGCCTTGGCGAACAGAGCTGGAGAAGTTTTTGCGAAAAACTTCAGGATCAGGGGGAGAACAATCACGGCATGGCAAACCAGTGCCAGGAAAACGGCCAGCATGTACCAGCTTAAGGTCTTGAAGATTTCTAAACCTTGTGTTGCGGTAGCGTAGTACATGAAAGCGAGTACGCCTAGCGGAGCGATGTGGATGATCCCCATCGTCATTTTCATCATCACTTCAAATCCAGCATTCGCCAGTTGCGTAAGGAATTCCGCCGTTTTACCTCCCACATAGATCGTGAAGATGCCAAATAGAATACTGAAAAAAATAATCGACAGGAAATCAGCATTGGCGAGGGCTTCGACGATATTCGTGGGGATTAATTTATCGATCAGACCCAGAAAAACGCCGGAGAGCGATTCGTTCTCCCCAGCCACAACTTCACCTCCACCGGGCAAAATCGCCCCGACACCGGGACGGATCAGGTTGACCATCAGGATCCCGGTTGTGATCGCGAGAACTGACGTGCAGAAGTAGTACAGCAAAGTCTTCCCGAACATTCGTCCAAAATGCGAACTGGATCCGAGACCCGTAACCCCGGAGATCAGAGAGGTGACAATTAATGGGATGGTCACCATCTTCAGTAGTGACAGGAAGATGTCTCCAAACGCTTTCGCGGCGTAGACCAGCATGTGTCGCCAGTCGGCACTCTGCTCTTTGTAAATAGGAACCAGGTAGGGAAACTTCTCTTGAAGTTCAGCGGGAGAACCCACTTTGAGAGAAGTGATTGCCTTGTTCCCAGCCTGTTCACGCATGTACTGAATCGTAATCCGACTCCGTTCCGTGATCAGTTGCACGCTCGGGTTCGTGACGTCATAGGCGTATTCCGATTGGCCCGGATTTTCTTTGACAATCTTGGCGACTGCCGCAAACCGACGTTCGAATTCAGCC
>JAGQQC010000425.1 GCA_020426395.1 Planctomycetaceae bacterium | reverse complement strand
GCTTCAATAGATTTTCGGGCATCAATGAAATATCGGACGCTTCAAGTTCATCGACCTCCTCGGCAGGAATCACAATTTTTTGATTCTTTTCATCCAGCAACGTGACCTGCGAATCTGTCTCTTCCACAAGTAATCCCACTGCAAGACGACCACCAGTCGTTACTAATACGTACCGTAAGTATTCCTTCCGAATCTGCACACTCGGATCGACGATGCTCGTCAACATAAAGAGTTGATCGTGCCGATTCGCCCGTGTTAAATCGGGACCAACTTCATTCCCTTCGCCGAACAGCTTGTGGCAGTTCGCGCAGACTTTCTTGAAAATGGCTTTCCCTTCTTCAGCATTTCCTTCTGCAGCGCGTAAATCGTTCATGATCCGCCGAATTTCGGCCAGTTTTTCTTCGGCAGTGCCTGCCTGGATACTTCCCCAATGTTTGCGGACAAGGTCATTGACCTCTTCGTTCTCGTGCAGAGCTAATTGCCTCAGTTGCTCGGTACTCAGAATAGAGTTAGGAAGTACCTGTTGATCAACCAGCTTTAAGAGCGACAACGTCGTTTCAGGGTGCGCAATCAGAATTCCCAGTACCTGCGATTTCAGTGCCGGATCCCCGTGTTGATACAATTCGAGTAAGGCTGCTCCTACGTCTGCCGTATAATGTCGAGCCAAAACATCCAGGGTTTTCTTCACGACCGGTTCCGCATCCTCTGATTTGACTAATGTCAGTAACGTGGCGACAACTCGTTCATCACCCGCTTGCTCCAGAGCGGCCAGTATCTCGACTCTTTTTTCAGAGGCAGCTTTTTTATTATTGGCGAGCGCTAAGGCGTGTTCTAAAGCTTTGGAATTATCTAATCGCATGAGAATTTCCAGGAGCAACAGATTATCTCGATCCGCTTCCCAGATACGTAACAAGGTCTGTGAAAGTTCAACAGCGTCCGTTCCAATGCGGACATTCGCGTCGGAGCTTTCGTTCTTGACCACCGCCACTTGATTAAACAGCCCCGTCAGTCCCATCCCGGAAATCTGTTCCTCCCCAAGCATTTTGAAACCATCGTTCATTTCCTTGAGCAACATACGTTGGCCTGATGAATCAGGAGCGGTGTTGAATAAATGCGAGGCAACGCTCAAGCTTTCCGGGCTTCCTTCGCCCGCGAAACGTCGCATCAAACGACCAATCAAGACGGTGCGTACAAATTCATTCTGCCATGCCTGGGGATTGGCAAATAACTGTAGCGTTAACGTCGAATCGGCCATTGCATGCGCTTCGACAGCCCACCAGACGAGGAGGGGAATGTATTGATCCTCTAAAAACTCGCTACGGTTTGCAATTTTAGCGGCCAGCTTTAAACCAACTTCAGGGGCAATCCGTTTCGCCGTACAGGCGAGTTGGCTGACCACCACAGGATTTTTCTCCGACTCGGCTAACAGCAACAACAGTGGGAGCGAGCCCGCGGCTTTGTTTCGTTCCAAGTCAGAATTCGCCAGATAATATTGATCTCCCAGGAAACGGGTGATCCACGTTCTTATAACTGGGTCACTATGTTTCAATCCCTGTTCGATGAGTTGCGGATTCTCATCCGTTAATCGTTCCCAGTCCCCCATGCTGTATAAGGTCCAAAGAGCTTGCCGAGCCAGTTTTTTCTCAGCAGTTTTTGATTCATCCAACCAGCTTAATAAAGTGGCTTCAACAGATTGATCCTGATTCTGAGCAAGTTGCTGACGAGCACGACGGACTTTCCATTCATTAGAACTTTTCAACCATTCGATAAGTTCCTGGCTACTCAAATCTGCAGGATTTTGATGCGTCGCACGATTCATTCCTGCGGGACTGATCCGATAAATACGCCCGTTCGATTTATCCCAATCCGCATCGGGATCGGGATGCGCCGTCCGTTTGTCATGCCAGTCACAGAAATAAACAGTGCCATCGGGCGCCATGGTCATATCGCTGGGGGCACACCAGGTATCATTGGCCAGTACTAACGTGCTGGAGTACGCAGTTTTGAAGGTCGCTCCAACTGGTTCAATCTTGTTGGCATAGACGGCGTGACCGAGCGTATCGGCTCCCAGGTATTTTCCCCGGTACTCCGCGGGTAATGCATCTCCTTGATACACGAATCCTCCAACGGTTACGTGCCCTCCTTTGAAGTTGTCATGCGGAACATGCTTGAAGTAACCAAAGGCAAATGGATTGTGCAGGTCGCCATGTTTGGCAAATGATTATTCAAGATACGCTCCCTGAACCCCATGGTGCATAACATATCCACCATGATTGGTACTGTAGAAAAGGTTTCCGTCAGCATCGAAATCGAGTCCCCACGGATTGCCCCCTCCTTCACAAAAGAGTTCAAACTGATCACGACCATGATGATATCGCCAAACCCCTTGCTCGAACTGGACCCCTCGAATGTTGGCCTGGATGTTCGTGCCTTGATTGCCATACAGCCAACCATCCGGACCAAAGATCAATGAATTTGAAAGGGAACTCGTATCTTCCATCCCAAACCCGGTAAGCAGGACTTCGGGTTCGGAATCAGGAATGTCGTCTTGATTGCGGTCGGGATAGAAGAGGAGATACGGCGTCTGCAGGACATAGACTCCACCGTTCCCAAAAGCAAATCCGGTGGCGAGATTAAGCCCGTCAATAAAATCTGTCGCCGATTCACACAGACCATCGCCATCTTTATCTTCGAGAATCGTTAATTTGTCTGCACCACGGGGGCCTTGTGGGGGAGGCTCTGGCACACGGTCGTAAGTCGTTCGGGAATAACGATCGACTTTTACCCGCTTCAAACCAGCCGGGTTGGGATACTGCAGATACTGCAAGACCCACAATCGCCCCCGGTTATCAAAGTCGATGGCTACCGGTTGCCGCACCTCTGGTTCCGACGCGACCAGTTCGACCTGAAGCCCCTCCGCAACCGTCATCTTGCCGGCCGCCTCCGCAGCAGGATACCCCTGCGCACAGAGGTCAGTATTTGTTCCGATTACAGAGAGTGAAATGAAAAAAAATAAGACTCGAATTGAACTCGAGGTCCGGGAATGTTTTCGACTGTTCTTATTGCGATCTCTACTCATGATACACAGACACTCAAACCAGAAGTTGAAAGTAAACATGGCTGCTCTATACGACCACAGCTTGGGCGGCTGCGATTTGAATCAATATTTGTTGATGTGTACTTCTGGTTTACTTGCCGGTAAAAGGAAAGTCAATCATGCTGATTAAATCATCGGTCTCCTGACTGTTCATTCATGTCCCACCAGTTCATGGGCCTGCCCGACAGAAATTGTACTCCATGCGTAACCTTGGTCCCAAATCGAGAAAACTACTGAACCAGATCGGGATTCACTCCCGGGAGAATCTACAGCAACTCGGAGCAGTAGCGGTCTACCTGAAGCTAAGGGAGCAACATTCGGACGTGACCCTGAACATGCTGTGGGCATTGCAAGGTGCTATTCTGGACTGCCATTGGAATGACTTGCCTCTCGAGATGAAATCCGAATTAAAGCAACAGGTTTCAGAAGCTCTTTCATAATCCAGGGCAGGGCTTTACCTATACAAAGAAAGAAGACGAACCCTATTACAGGATTCGCCTTCTTCGCGGGAGGTTGTGTCGTTTTTTTTGGATGCCCACTCTGCATCAAAGCTTCAGTGCAAGTGTGCTGTAGTAACGGATTTCGCTATATTTTTTCCCGTCAGATTCTCCCGCTTTGGACTCTACATGCTTGGCCCGAATTGAGTAAATATGATCAGCGGGAGCCTTAAAAGAGAATTTCCCTTCTGCGTCAGTTTTCCCTTCGAGTTCCACATCACCTTGGTCATCTTCCACTTTCAATTCCGCGTTTGCCAGCGGTTTTCCCTCCCATTTCACCAATAACTGAACCTGCTGATCGTCCAGAAGTTGAGGGGTTATGTCGAGCTTTAATGCTGTGGAAGAATCAATCTGAGACCACTCAGCCGGCTTCGCATTGTGGTATGTTTTCGCAAAATACTGAAGCACAAACGAGAGATCGCCCCGCTGCAATACCCCCCAATTATGCGACGTGGCGACAACGGTCGGAC
>JAGQQC010000424.1 GCA_020426395.1 Planctomycetaceae bacterium | reverse complement strand
TGCATCGTCGGCACATCGGGTCCAGAAAAGCCAAGCTTGATGAAGGCTCCCATCACCGCCGTCGCTCCCCAAGCGGCAATCGCCGGGAAGAGTCCCATCGCAACAGCCGGCGCTTCCTGGAGTGGGGTCGCCTGAAATGCCTGCGCGGTGATGATGATCCCAATCCAGAGCACAATGGCGATACCCGCTTCCATTGGGATGAGACTTTGAATCAGCCCGGCCACTCCCGTTAAGCAGATCGCGGTGAATACGATTCCATTCAGCACTGAATATCCCGCACGCGCCCCGAGCGCTTTCCAGCCGGGGTGGCCAATATAAATGGTTGTCGGGAAGCAACTGCCAAAACAGGCGGCGACAATACTGCCCAGGCCATTCACCGCCATTGATGTTCCTGTCGAGTAACTGTCGCCAGCCGCTTCTGCCGATTCGACATTCTGCATACTGCCCAGGACATTAAATAAGCCCATCGGCACAATAACGGAGAGGAACCCGAGCCACGATTTGTCCTCACCAGTCATGATTTCCCAAATCGATGCTCCAGTGAACTGGGGGGCATAGAACCCGACTTTGTCGAGCGAACTTCCAATTAAACTCGCATCCATAGCAGGGCCACTTAAGTTCATCGGCAGCACGTTAGGGAAAATCCACGCCGCGAGGGTGCCTGTGAGAACCGCCAATAAACCTGCGGGAAGTCCCCACGGAAATTTATAATGACTGAAGTACCCGAGCATAATAATGCCGAGCGGAACCATTGCGACGAGTGGACGTTGATAAATCTGAAGTGCAAAGGTCATCGCGATAAACCCGATGGCGATTCCGGCGAGGGTCGACAACAGCGCCGCGCGTGGGGTCGTCTTCCGAATCCGCGAACCAACAAAACTTCCCAGGAACTCGATGATTCCACTCCCCAGACAAGCGAGCAGCCCCATCTTCCAGGCCAGTTCCGGGCTTCCTCCGGGAGAAGTTGCGACCGGTAAGATGACGAAGTAGACATAAATGATCACCGACGGTGTATTGATTCCGTAGGGAAGAGCCGTGACATCATCCCGTTCGGTTCGTTTCGCCAATCGCCACGCCTGCCAGGCGTAGAACAGGTTTCCGACGAGCAGACTCATCGCAATTCCGGGCAGAATGAATTCCAGCAGGAGAGGTGACGTGGCCTCAATTCCACATTGCCCGAGCAGGAAGATAATCAGAATTAACTGCACCAGGTTATCGATAAACAACCCGAAAAAACCGTCGAGATCACCTTTGCAGAACAGGGGCAGGCGTTTCATGGAGGAGAGCCAATCAGGATAAGATGCAGGAAACCAGCGCTTTTGAGTTTCCCCAGGAAGGAACGATCTCGATAATACTCTTCTCCTCCCGTAAACTCAAAGGGAGAGAATCTTCCTGTCTGTTAATCACGATTGAAAGGATCTGATCCTTGTTGGAACCGACCCCGCATTTGCTACAACCTCACGAACGCTTCATGCGCCTGGCACTCAATCAGGCCCGCATGGCGTATGAACAGAACGAAGTCCCGGTCGGCGCTGTGATTGTGCAGAATGAACAGGTCATCGGGGAAGGCTATAACATGCGGGAGACCTTACAGGATCCAACAGCGCACGCCGAAATGATCGCGATCACCCAGGCGGCGGAAAATTTGGGATCCTGGCGATTGCTGGATTGCACACTCTATGTGACGCTCGAACCCTGTCCAATGTGCGCCGGCGCCCTCGTCCAGGCCCGCGTCCCCACAATTATTTATGGCACGACGGATCCGAAGGGAGGCGCCTGTCATACGTTGTATAAAATCACCGATGACCCCCGTCTCAATCACCGGGCTACCGTATTGGGAGGAGTCCTTCAGGAAGAATGCCGGTTTTTGCTCCAGGATTTCTTCGCACAGCAACGCGCGTTGGGGAAGAAGTGAGTGGGTGAAAACGGATCCACAATTCGCCGCAGTAGTGATCGCACCAGAAACGGTTATGTGATCTTTTGCGCTCCGAAATGAATAAGCAGTAATTCTGTGTACTGCTCTACCATTGCCAGATTTGAATTGATTCGCACTTGATTTGTGGTGAAACTAGATGGTGCAGGTGAATACCATTGAAAAGTGAGTGATCTATCGCGAGCGAATGATTCGAATGGGCATGTTCAAACCAATCAGAAGGTATAGCTGGCATGGGGTCATTCTGTATCACATGACTGTGTTCCCATTGTACTATCTCACAATTTGGTTGACGGCACGTTATCAAGGGAACATCGTTCATCTTTTGAACGACTACAGCTCTTTACCGTTCTTTTCTTTCTTTACTTTGATAATACTGATAACCACCTTACCTTCATTCGATCAGGGTTATGAAATTGATGATAGGCGAATACATCTAAGAGGTCAGTCGCTTCAATACGGAAGATTTTACCTGAGTATCGTCAGAGCTGCTCTGTTGAGCTTTGTAATCTATCTGTGCGTCGAGTGTCTACTTTATCTCGTGTTCAGAGAACTGCTGAACTTGAATCTCTGGGGTTGGCAGATTTACTTGCACCCGTTGTTATTAAAGACCAGAGAATATTCGCTCTTCGGTGTCTATGTGCTTACACATTTCTTCTACGGACCGTGGTATTGTGCGCGTAATGTTCCCATTCAATTTCTTGATCAAGAGCTCCGCAGGTTGGGAATTGAAGTTCCAGGCTACACCTTTTTTCCAGACGATCTGCCTCACGAAGAAGCTGAAATTGAAGGTAAAACGTCAGAACCTATTTTTGAGCCGGAGCCTCATCAATAAGAATATGAAAATACATCTCACCATTGAACTGGAACGGTTGTTTGTTCTTGGGTTTGTTCATTTCAGGGGCGGGGGCCAACAGGTTGGTGCTCTCTTTCTGTGACTTAAGACGTCGTTCAAGTTGTTCCACCGTAATTCCATACTGTTGCATCTGTTTAATCTGATTTGGAGTGTATGTGGAGACGCCCGGTTCTTGCAGGACTGCGGACGGTTTCTTCTGCTCCAGTAATTGTTTTTCCAGCTCTGCTACCCTCTCTTCCAGTTGCTGGACTCGCTCCTTCAAATTCTGGTTCTCTTCTTCAACCGGATCGGTATTTCCCCAACTCGGCATGGCGAAGAACAATCCCAGAAACAAGCCGCTCAAAAGTACAATACCCACATAATCAGATCGAGTCGGTTTTTCAGACATGACTTGCTCCTTGTTATTCCAGGCGAATGTTGTTCAACTAGCACATTATGCCTGAGTTTCAGGAACGGAACAAGATGAAAGTTGATTATGGTGCTCACGATCAACCTTACCAACAATGAAAAGCATGCGGCTGGCTTGGCTGGAAATCCTGTGCGGAACAACAGGATTTGTTGACGCAAATTAAGAGCCTGCTTAATCGTATAGATGAACCGAAACTATTAGAGATGAGTGAATTTAGTTATAGATTTTCTTCAGCCTGTAAAACGAGAAGCATCGTGACTCATCCCCATCAGAGGGCTTTAGGACGACTCATGAGTCATTAAGGTTTCGTGTTGTGATCAAGTAAGTCAGGTTCGAATATCGCTTCCCATTTTGCATTTATGTATTGAATCATCAAATAAGCCAGGAATAAACCAAGGGCGGCAAACAGGCTCAGAGCACTGGTGCAATGAATAAGAAAGTTTCGGCAGTTTCAACAAACGTCGGTTCGTGCCGCAAGTGCAAGGTTGAAGAAATCATCATGGCGAGAACCAGAATAACACCCCAGGTCCATTTCCATTCAGGGACAATCAGACACATTAATATCGGACCGGAAGAGACTAGCACTGCCCCGAAAATCAATCCGAGGAAGGGCACAATCAACCACTCGCCCAGGTAAGAAAAGCAGAAAATCACGATCGCAACGGCGATTAGATAACGAATCAAGTTGACGGTTCGAATGACCATGACGACTCCTGCGATGAATTAGGGCTAGGAATAGAACCATTCATTATATGAACCGCAACAACGACCATTGATTAACACGGATTACTACGAATTCCTATCTTCCCCCGCACACAACACCAACTTCGTCACCTCCGGCAAACAGTTATACCGGAGCGGATGTTGCCCCGAGACTC
>JAGQQC010000423.1 GCA_020426395.1 Planctomycetaceae bacterium | reverse complement strand
AGTCTTCTCCTCTCTGCACGCGCTTTCAGACCCTCTGCTGATCTTCCACAACTACTCTTGGGTCTCATTCCGACTTCTGTCGCCGGAGAATCAGAAAATCCGCTACAATCCATCCAATTCATTTATGGACCCGATTGTCCATAAAGTTCCATAATCAATGGTGTGTTGAGACCTCTCCGCTCTAAACCGGACCTAAGATTTGGATAGAAGTCCCTAGTGTTGATGTAAAAGAATTGTCCAATTCTGCATAAACCAAACCTGAGCGGAGATACTTAGATGGTAAATCTAAAATTAAGCAATCACGAAATTGTTCGCCAGTCATTCGGTCGATGTTGTGTTCAGGCGGATTTTTTTGATCGGTTTTATGAAATCTTCATTAGCCATCTTCCCGCCAATGTAGCTGCCAAATTTGCCAATACAGATATGCCGCTTCAGAAGCTTGCGCTAAAGAACGGTATTTCCAACTTGCTCTCATTTGCACAGGGTAAAACCACTGGCAAAATGGCCATCGAACGACTCGCAGAAAGTCATGACCGAAATCACATTAACATTGAACCAGAACATTACAATTTGTGGATAAATTCGTTGTTAGAAACTCTTCGCGAACACGATGCTCAGTGGGAGAATGAACTGGAACAACACTGGGTTGACACACTTCGCGTAGGTATCGACTACATGATCTCCCGGTATTGATAAGCCCTCTCTCCTATATAGGACTGTTCGATACACTGATTAATGAGATTTGAGACACTCACATGGATAGCCACATACTCTCGGATGAGACTTTTCAGTTAGTTCACGATTCTTATCGTCGGTGCATGTTCCAAAACCATTTTTTGTCTATGTTCCACGACAAACTAATTGAGAGTTCCCATGAGATAAAACAATATTTCGCCAAGTTACCCAGGCATCAGCACTATCGAATTCTGGCCAAATCGATTGCTGAGCTGGTTTCGTTTGCGGAAGAAAAACCAGAAGCGATACAAAAAATGAACGACGTCGCCCGGGTACTGGGCCGGCGCAAGCTCAACATTGCACCTGAATTGTATACCTATTACTCTCTCGCCGTAATGGAAACGCTCAGCCTGTTAGACCATCGCTGGAGTCCTCAAATTGAGGCCGCCTGGGAGAAAACACTATCCCGAGGAATCAATCACCTGATCGACAAGTCCGTCATCAAGTTTTAATCGCCAGGTCACAGAACTCTGCAAACATTGGGAACGGCTTCTTCGCTCTTAGCAAGCTCTGGTCACTTGCGCTCGGCCAGATAACAGCGCAGGACGTAATGTTGCAGATAGTATTCTTTACCGATGGGTTGCAAGCCCCAGCCAGGCAGAGTGGAAGCTAAATCGGGTGCCACCAGCGATTCCGTATTTATGACGAGAACCGCGGGAGGTTGAAATTGATCGGCTGACTTTAATTTATTGAGCGCTTCATTCCAGTTCCGATAGTGCTCCAAGGGTCGATTCATCCATTGTAATCTCAGGATAGCCCGGATGGTGGGTTGCAGATCTTGCTCACTAATCACGAAAAAGCGGTCTGCCGATTTCGTAACTTCATGAATTCCTTTTTCAAACTGGTTCACATTTTCTGCAAAGAACGGGGTTTCCTTACGCAACAGAAATCCGTTCGCAATGCACATCAACAGTAGGCACAACAAGCCGACACTGAGTAGAAACCGGGCACGTATTTCCTGCCGCTGGACCCTGTCCCATAACCTCCAGGCGATCAAGGCGATCAACAACAGGGCCACCAGTTCTGTCCCAATGTTGAGCGAATCAAACGTACTCAGGGTATACCCTAAACCAATCAGCACTGCGACCAGGAATGCGAAGATCGTCTGCAGAACAGGGACTTCTCGCTCCAGGATTTTGTCGAGTGAAATCGCAGCCAGAACGAGTAACGCCACGGTGAACAACAACTTCCAGCTAGCAACCAGGTCAGGTAAATGCTGAAGTGCCTGATTGGATGAAAACCAGACTGAGCCGCTAAGAATTAATCCAATCAACCAGAACCGATACCGTGTTGCCGGGCGTCCCACCGCAAAAAATAATTTCAGACAGACAATCAATCCAATCAAAACAAACCCGATCAAAAAACCGGTGGTGCCTAGCAAGGCGTGTAAAAGTTGTTGTTCTTCCCAGGAAACAGGCGTTAGTTGAGGTACGAGCCAGGTAAACTCCTCTTCTCGCAACCAACGCATACTGAATAAAAACAACCCACTGGCAGCAATGATCGCCCCGATTCCGGCAATTGAGATAAACCGAAACCGTATTGAATTACTCATCCCAATCTCTTTGTTCGTTTTCGTTCCATTTGGTCGGGGAACAAAATAACGCAGCAAAGTCATCAGTACGAGGTCACCAATCAACCAGGCCACGACGAACAAAGGATACGGAGGGGAGACGAACATATTTATCCCCGCCGCAACGGCCCCAACCAATAGATAGGGAGAAAATAGCGTATTCTGCTGTAGATGTCGCTGATATCCCCACAGAGAAACCATCAACAAGGCTAGACCACACATAGGGGTCACCTGATGCGTTAACTGATCGAGATAATAAGGATGAGTTAACAAAAGCAATGCGGTTAATAATCCACAGCGGGAATTCAGCATCGTCTGCGTCAGCATAAACACCATCAGGACCAACAGCACACCGCAGAGATACGTTGGAAGCAGAAATCGCCAACTGAGAGAAAGCTCGGAAAGCTGTAATGATAAACCAGTCATCCAATACGGCAATGAAAACGGAGCCGTAAAAGTTCCATTCCAGTAATCGAGGCATTGCAGGATGAAAAGAGAATCATGCCGCATCAATTCGTCGCGTTGAATAACGATCAAACCGGGGATCAGTGCGAGAACAAACACCAGCGGCCGAAACGCTTTCGCCCGTTTCAACACAGTCAATACTGGTTCCGGACGATCCGCAGCAAGTTGCAATAATTGTTGATCACTTAACGCTGACAAAAAATGGACTTTCTGAGAAACAAAGGTTTTAGCTCAGTTGATCTACCACCACTTTATTACTGACTACGTTTCCAGGCAATGATCGCCTCCAGAATTTCATCGAGTGATCGAGTCGGTTTGTCCTGAATGAGCGATTCCAGCCGGCTTAAATCGGGGACCCGACAACGCACGTCTTCAAAATCAGCCCCGTAAACATCTTGATAAGGAATATAGTCGATCGAAAGCGCGGGATCGATTTTGGAAATCACCTTCTCCGCCAACGCCCGCATCGTGATGCTTTCATTCCCACCAATATTACAAATCAAACCATTTGCGGAGGGAGTCTGCATCAATTTGAGAATACAGCGAACGACCTCATCAACGTGAGCGAAACAGCGTTCCTGCAGGCCATCGTCATACACGGTCAGATTCTCGCCGGCAAGTGCCTTGTCGATGAACCGGGGAATCACCATCCCATAATTCCCCACCTGCCCCGGGCCGACGACGTTAAAAAATCGTCCAATCACGACGGGTAAATTATGCTGCCGGGCATAAGCGAGTGCCAAAAATTCGTCGATCGCTTTAGAGCAACCATACGCCCAGCGCGGACGAGAGGTCGGTCCCAGACATAGGTCATCTTCCTCCGACCAAACGGCATTCGGATTTTTTCCATAGACCTCACTCGTCGAAGCGAGAAAAACCTTCTGGTGACGAACGGCGGCCACTTTCAGCAGTAGCTCAGTAGGTGCAATATTGGTTTCAATTGTGCGAACGGGATCTTCCGCAACGAGTTTGACACCAACCGCCGCCGCAAGATGGTAAATCGTATCGACATCCTGCAAGGCATCGTTCAAGTGAGTCGCGCTGGTAATAGAGGCTTCGTGGAAATCGAGTTGGTCGAACTGTTTCAGCAATGGTTCGAGATTTTCAATGCGACCCGTTGAGAGATTATCGATCACACGCACGCGCTCCCCCTGCTCCAACAGCGCACGGCAGAGATGACTACCGATAAATCCGGCCCCGCCGGTGATCAGTGAGAATCCCATAGGATTATCCGATTTCCTTTTCCCTCGTTGCCAATCAAAATTCTTCCCCCAGGAAACGTCCTGGTATGTGTGATTCTCTCTGCT
>JAGQQC010000422.1 GCA_020426395.1 Planctomycetaceae bacterium | reverse complement strand
TAACTGCCAGAGAAAAATTGAAAACGCAAATTGCAGTCAGTAATGGCCTGTGGCCGATGCCTCCCCAACATCCGCTCAATGCAACGATTCATGGCAAGATTAACCGGGGGGATTACACGATCGAAAAAGTCTATTTCGAATCACACTCCGGACATTATGTTTGTGGCAATCTCTATCGACCGGTTCATTACAGTGGGCGTATTCCTGGCATCCTGTGTCCGCATGGGCACTGGGATAAAGGGCGGTTTTATGAAGCGGACGACAAGACTGCTGAACAACAACTTGCCCAGGGGGCAGAGAAACATATTTCCGGTGCCCATTACCCCGTCCAGGCACGCATGGCCCAGCTTGCACGATTGGGATGTGTCGTTTTTCACTATGACATGGTGGGCTATGCCGACAGTAGAACAGTCGGTGTGGGGCATGGGGGCTGGTTTGAAAATGTCGATACAGAACTTCGCCTGCAAAACGGCATGGGACTTCAAACGTTCAATTCGATTCGCAGTCTGGACTTTCTCCTGTCACTTCCGGAAGTGGACCCCGACCGGATCGGCGTAACAGGTTCCAGTGGAGGGGGAACACAAACCTTTATGTTATGCGCACTGGATGAACGCCCCGATGTTGCGTTCCCGGCAGTGATGGTCTCCACTGGAATGCAGGGGGGCTGTGTCTGTGAAAATGCGGCCTATCTGCGACAGGACATCAATAACGTGGCGATTGCCGCATTGTTCGCTCCCAAGCCGATGGCCATGTCCGGCGCAAACGATTGGACCATCGAAATTGAAACCAAAGGACTTCCCGAGTTACAGACGATCTACTCTCTCTATGGAAAACCACGTCTCGTCACAGCTCGTGCCTGGCCTGAGTTTGGTCATAATTACAACAATGTGGCCCGGAACATGATGTACGACTGGATGAACGAGTTTCTGCATCTCAACGCTTCCTCGCCGATCATCGAAGAAGATTTCTGGCCAGTTCCTCCTGAAGACCTCTCTGTCTTTGATGAAGAGCACCCCGTTCCGGCCAATGCCAAAACAGGAGAAGAACTGGCCGCTTATATGACGGAATATTCAGAGGCCCAGTGGAACGAAATGGTCAACCATCCGGGACATATCTATGCGGAATACCATAGAGTGATGCAAGGGGCTGTGCCTGTATTACTGGGGCCTGCTCTATCTGAGGTGACTGATGTTGAAGCTGACCTCAAAGAATCCAATCTGAACGATTCACAAATCGGATCGGTTCTGCTGCAAAAAGGATTTCTGAAACGAGACTCGAACGGTGCTGCGATTCCGTATCTCTTCCTCAAAGGAGAAACATTCAACGGACAGGTCGTTCTCTGTCTGGATGAAGCGGGAAAACAGCAGCTGTTTACCGAAGAAGGAGATCTTCGGGAACCGGTTCGACAAACATTGAAAAATGGATATGCGATTGCTTCGTGCGATTTGTTCCTGACTGGAGAATCGTTGCGTGGGAAACCGTATGCGGAACAATGGCAAGTAGACGACAAATTTGCTGATTACACATTCTGCTTTAACAAACCTCTCCTCTCTCACCGCATTGCAGATGTGTTGACCGCGGTAAAGTATTTGCAAGGACAGGAAGAGGTTCAAAAAATCAATCTGACAGCGAGCGGTTCGGCGGCAGTTGCCTCTCTGCTGGCGAACGGTCGGATGGATGACCCGAACAAGTTAGGGCAGTTAAAACTTGACCTTAAACAGTTTTCTTTCTCTCAGGTCGAATCCTACTCTGCCCCCGAATTTCTTCCAGGCGCACTTAAATACGGCGGTTTATTTCACTTGGGCTTGTTTCTTACCCCCTTTGAGTCTATCACTTTATATGGTGCGGGCGAAGAAAGTTCCGCCTATGGCAAGTTTGCAGAGAATTACACAACCTGGTTAAAGAATCCCCCAGTCCGGCGAGCCGGACTCACTTTCCATGCAGAGGGAGGAGATTTGTCCGAACAAGCATGGGAATAAACATTTACTCACACAAGTCATGAGGAAGGAATCGAGGGATAATGCGGCTGTTACTTCACTCCATATTGCTGGGATGTCTGCTTCTCTGCTTGCCTGCTTTGCAAGCACAGTCAAAAAGCGAGAACTATCGATTCCTGTATAACAGCGACGGTGAGAACATGTTTAACATACACCGCCCTCCCATGAATCCGAATAACATCAGCTTTGAACTGGATGAGATTGCCAAAGGGAAAATCACCACCATCATGGTTTGCCCCAACTTGGGGATGGTGACCACCTTTCCCTCAAAAGTAACTCGTAACTTCTCAGATGGGATCGATCCGCCGCAAGTCTCCCGACTAATGCGAGAAGGTCGTGGGCGATTCGGAGTAATCCACCGAAGCTTGGCAAATTTGATCAGTCTGATGGAAGCAGAACATGATCCGTGTGGCCTCATAATTGATGGCGCGAAACGACGAGGGCTGGAAACATTCATCTCTTACCGATTGAATGAAGTTCAGGATGTGGATACCCCCGACGGATATCCCGAAGCGATGATCATTTCCAAATTCTGGAAAGACAACCCGAATTACTGGATAGGGAAACCGGGTGATCCCATCCCGCAATTGCATCAGGATATTATCGGTCAGGAACCCCGCAGATTTCCGATACACACTTGGCTTCCGGGCGCTTTGAATTTTGCTCTTCCAGAAGTTAGAGATCATCGTCTGACCCAAATTCAGGAGATTCTGGACCTGTACGATATCGATGGACTCGAAATTGATTTTCAACGGTATCCGATGTTCTTCAAACCGGAAGAAGCCGCCAGCCATCTGGATACCATGACCAGCTTTCTTCAAGAGGTAAAAAAGAAAACTGAAGCAGCAAGCGAGAAGTATAAACATCCCGTCCTGTTGACGGCGCGGGTGATGGCTCGTCCGGATCAGAATGAGCAACTGGGGCTTGATGTGAAACGTTGGGCTCAAGACGGATTGATCGATTTCCTGGTCGTTTCCCATCATCAACGAAACGACTTCCCTCTCCCGATCAAAGAATACCGGGAGATACTGCCCGAAAATTTCCCACTCTACGGAGCGGTTCAATTCGAGGAGAGCCCGGAACGATATCGAGAAATCGTCGGGGACTTGAAGGAGAAACAGACTGACGGAATTTACCTCTTTAATTATTTCCAATGCCGACTGCACGGCCGCCGTCCCGATTTCGATTTCGCCAAAGAAATTGGAACTCAGTTTCAGCCAAAGAGTGAATAAGAAACTCCCATCGTTCTGCACATTCCCGTCTCTCTTCCTGTCCCCTTGCTTGATTAAGAAGACGTTTCCCGGGGATTCTCTTAAGTTAAGGCTTGTGAATAACTTGCGCTATATGACAGTCCGGCCAGCAACTGAACATTTATTTCACCCACTTGACCAATTGAGTTCAGTGATCCAGAATTATAAGTGTCATTGAGACAAGACGATCCGTCAAACGGACTCTTTCGGAGCCCGGTGAATTCGCGGTTCGACTCCCACGCAATCTCCTACAAGGAATGATCATGGCGAGAAATTCCGATACGAGCAAAAAGACCCGTTCCAAAAAAACGGTCAAAAACAAAGTTCCCGGTAAACACCGACACAGTCAACATACTCAGTCACGATCTTCTAATCAAAAAGGGAAAGAGAAGAAGGCTGAAAATGCACTCTCGATTGGCGAGTATCTGATTAAGCGTTTGCAGGACTATGGCTTGAAAGATGTCTTCGGAATCCCGGGCGACTTCGTCTTGCAGTTTTATGGAATGCTGGAGGAAAGTCCGATACGAGTCATCGGAACGACCCGGGAAGACAACGCTGGCTATGCCGCTGATGGATACGCAAGGGTACACGGTCTCGGAGCCGTTTGTGTGACTTACTGTGTGGGTGGCTTAAGTGTGACCAACTCGATTGCGGGAGCATATGCCGAAAAGTCTCCCGTGATTGTGATTACTGGCTCGCCTGGACTAAAAGAACGAGAATCAGATCCTCTGTTACACCATCGCGTACGTGATTTCAGCACGCAACGGGAAGTCTTCGAAAAAATCACCGTCGCCAGTACGGCACTGGAAGATCCCCTGATTGCCTTTCGTGAAAT
>JAGQQC010000421.1 GCA_020426395.1 Planctomycetaceae bacterium | reverse complement strand
GAAGGTTTCTTTCCCTTCAATGATCGAATCGGCATCGAAGCGTTTGCCGAAGTAAAGCTGTTTCGCCTTCGGGTCACTGAGGACCGTTTCGGCGTCCCCACTGACGACGACTTCTCCCGCACAAACAATGTAACTACGGTCGGTAATCGTGAGCGTTTCCCGTTCGCGGTGGTCGGTGAGCAAAATTGAAATGCCACTGTCGCGGAGATCGGCGATGATGTCCTGAATGCTGTGAATGGTGACGGGATCGATCCCAGTAAATGGCTCGTCGAGCAGGATCAGTTCCGGATCGGATGCGAGACAACGGGCAATTTCCAATCGGCGGCGTTCTCCCCCGGAGAGGGTGGAAGAGGTCTGAGTACGTCGGTCGGTTAGGCCAAATTGTTCCAGTAGTTGATCCACTCGCCAGTTACGGTCCCGGCGACTCATTTCCAGATATTCCAATACGGCGAAGATATTTTGTTCGACGGAGAGTTTGCCAAAAATGCTGTCGTCCTGGGGGAGGTATCCCATGCCGTGGCGGGCACGTTTGTACATTGGCCAGCGGGTTACATCGACACCGTTGAGCAGAACTTTTCCCTGGGTGGGGGTCGCCAATCCGCAAGCCATGCGGAACGTCGTTGATTTTCCGGCTCCGTTTGGGCCGAGCAGGCCCACGATTTCACCTCGGTCGACGTGAAAATCGATTCCATTGACGGCCCGTTTTCCCGGGTAATCTTTGATCAGGCCGTGACAGTTGAGAAGCTGCATCGAATTATCCTCCGTGATAGATCGGATGCGAATGGAGACGACTTAGTAGGTAATTTGCAAATTGGCGTTGTTTGCAAATGGGATTACCCGGCAGGGAGTAGTGTCCCTAATTCCCTGGTGACTGGCAAGATGAGATTAGGGAGGAATCTGGAACTGCGGACGTTTACCGGATTCGTTTCATCTTGTCGATTTGGGGGTAGAAGGGGAGTGTGTAGGTGGGGTAGTCGGTTTTGTTGTTCAGGTTGTCTCGGTGATATCGGATTGGGTATCCCTTTCCATTGTTTCCGAAGGGGATACCGTGAGGCCAGAAGATGAAGAACGCTTTCCCAACCAGGGCGGATTCGTTTACAGCGTGCCGATGCAATGCTCCGCGATTGTTTTCCCAAAGGCGACTATCTTTACTGCGGGGGCTATTGTCTCCCATGACAAAATATTCATCTTCAGAGAGCTGTGCAAAGGTGATGGAGTGATCCTCGTTTCTGTGGATGTAAAGTTTCCACCAGGTTTCTGGATCAGTCCGGTGGGTATACAAGTCGGTTAAGTCCATTTCCCCGATCCCGGAAATCGTGGGATCTTCGGGGGTGCCTCGATTGGTACGGTAGATCTCGGCCCGATAGTAGATGTCGCGCTGCAGGAGCAGGTTACTGACGGTGAGATCGGTTCCACGGGCAGCGATGCCAACCGGGACGCGATCTCTTTCTCGTGGACCAGGAAAACCGGGCGAATCGTAGATGAGTTCTTCGTCGAACGAGATGAGGGAATCATCCACCCAGAGACAAAGACGATTATCAACATTGGCGAATCGGATATCGTATTCGTCACCCATGACGACGGAAGTTTCTGCGGTGGCGAGCAGGCGTTCTTCCTGATCGGCGAGGAAATGATCAATCATAAAGATCTGAACCTGGCCCGTTTGGAGATCAAATCGAGAGCGATATTGGCGGACTCCTTCATTAAGTTCGACAAGAAGTTCGGGGGAATCGCCTCCCTGGCGCAAGTCGGCATGGAAGCTGAGCGTGAGGTCACCCACCCAGTAACGAGCGGGATCTTGAATTGAGCCTGCGTGGGCGGCATCTGTGGAAGTTGTGTTATAGGAACAGAAATCGAGCAGTAACTCCGGGACGGGATTTTCGACCAGCGGTCTCCCTTCTTCGAGATCGTTCCAGTCGCGCGCGGAAGGGACGATATTTCGATAGCGTAACCAATTCGTTTCGTTTGAGTTGGCCCCGTCGAGTTGATAGGCGGATCCCTCTTCGATGGCTTGCCAACCCGCTTTCGTTTCGATCCAGCCGTCGAGTTCCTGTTTTCCCGGGATTTGTTCCATCCCCGTCCAGCGCCGTGGCCAACCGGCATTGTGCAGCGGAGTCTCGCGATGATTATTGTCGTAGAAGGTTAGCTGGATGTCCTGCTGTTTCCCGGGATCCCGTTTGCGGGCAATGGCCCACGGTTGCTGGTCCGATTTGCGAAAGTAGACATCACCTTGTTCAATTTTGATCTGTTCATCGGGAAGGCCGATCAGTCGTTTAATGTAACTGACACTGGGGCTTTCCGGGTATTTGAAGACGATGACGTCAAATCGTTCTGGAGAAGCGAATTCATAGGAAAACTTGGTGACCAGAATTCGGTCGCCGTTGTAGACGTTGTCATTTAAGACATCAATGTCGTAGCGGCAGTTGGGGCAGGTCGCGCGGTGGATGCGTTTCCCCAGGCGCCCCGTGTCCCCATTGATTTCATCACTGGCGCCGATGGTGAAGTCAAAATCACATTGAGGGCAGTAGACGTCTTTATTGCGTCCTAACAGGGTGGGCGCCATGGAACCGGTCGGGATGATGAACGCTTCCGCCGCGAACGCCCGAAAGAGGAATGCCAGCACGAAAGCGAAGACAATCTGGTCGAAGGTTTCGCGGATGCTATCCTCGTGTTTCAAGGCGGGCTTTTCTTCACCAGATTTGGTGTTTTTCTTTCGAGAGCTCATGCTGTGTTATTTTCCCTGTCTCGTTTCAGCGGTTGTGTTCTTCTTGGAGGCTTCCGATTGCTTGGAAAAACCATAGAGGAAAAAAACGCTGTCTAAGGGGCAGTTAAGAGTTAATTATCGTTTCGTTGGGAATGACAACTTCTTAAAACCGTTCTGGCTAAAAGCCGGAATGGCGGGTTTATCTTAATGGATTAATCGAATTCGGTCCAAGTCTGGGATGCGGAGGTTAAAGTGATGTCCTCCAAGTTGTTCAGGTAATGATTGAGAGGGAAGGTGGACAATCAAGGGGCGACCGAGCAAAAAATTTCGAGGGACGACCGGTTTTCCCCAGCAACGGCTATCCCAGGAACGCATGCTGTTATCCCCCAAAACGAAAAATTCATCCTGTTTGACTGAATAGGGTTCAAGGGTGGCATGTCGAACCAGACCTGGAAAATCGGAGCGGTAATAGAGGTCTCGAAAAAACTGGAGGTTTCGAATCGTAAAGGCCCCATTTCTGGCCCCGATTTCAACTGGGGTGCGTGCGTAGGGTTGAGTTGTGTCCCAGTAGGGGAGAGACCAGGAGTCGATAACAATTTTATTGTCGATGGCCAGTAACAGATGGCGATCGAACGTGGAAAGCTCAATTAACTGGCCCATCGAAAAGTCGTCGACTGGTAACGGGTGTGTCAAAACGGGTTGGTGACTTTCCGCTAGATAAAGCGAAACTTGATGGCTGGCGAAGTCGAGGAGCACGTTGAACGTGTTTTCTCCTTCGTTAAAGCGGACTATGAGTTGGCCGTTTGGAGTCGAGGTTTGCAGTTGAAAAGAAACCATCAAATCTTTGACGGCGCGGGCATCGGATTTCAGTGAAGTGGGATTGTAGCTGTTGAAGTCGGTAATAGGGGCGAGATGCGAACGCGTTTTGAGTTCGGCGAGAGCGGAAAGGTACTCTGGCCGATCCTGATTCAGTTTCGCCAACTTCTGATACCAATCCTGGGAGAGGACACCGAAAATTGTCAGTTCGTATTTTTCTTGATCGAGTTGAACAGGGCAGCTTCCTTTGGGTAACTGGAATGGAAATCGGAGATCTTGCTGTTCAATTTTACCCGCTTCCAGATCGGCATCGGTGATTGTAGAGTCAGGTTGATCTTCTGGTGAGGGAGGGAGACCGATTTCCTTCTCCGGTTTTGGAAGTGAAACAGTGGTGAGGTGTCGTCCGCCCAGGGCGAGCCAATGTTGATATTGAAGCCAAGCAAATTCACTGGAAGTCGGCAAAGAAGGAGAAGATGTGCTCTTTGTCGGGAAGGTCCAGGCGTGATCCTGCTCCGAAAATGACCAGTTTGTGGAGGCTTCTTGTTGAGGGAGCCAGCGGGGGCGAACTT
>JAGQQC010000420.1 GCA_020426395.1 Planctomycetaceae bacterium | reverse complement strand
GACTGCCGATCATTCAGCCAGGTGAGGAAATAACCAAACAACCTTGTAGACACGCCGCTATCTCCGACATTGCCTGACTGCACCCCGCTGAGTCCTTTTTCGATTTCATCGATAAATAGAATACAGGGAGCCATCGCTTCGGCTACCGAGAGAGCCTGACGAATGTTCTTTTCACTCTCCCCCACAAGACTCCCCATCAGGCGGCCAATATCAAGCTGCAGGGTAGGGCGACCCATTTCATTTCCCAAGGCTTTGGCAAATTGACTTTTTCCTGTGCCCGGCACACCGAGCAGTAACACCCCTTTGGGTTGGGCCAGACTATCGACAGCTCGGTGCTGAAGCGTGCCTGCACAGAACTGTTTAAGAGCCTGAAGTCCCCCCAGGTCGGCAAAACGCTGCTCCCCCCGGTGCAGTTCGAGTAAGCGGTTCTGTTTAAGCTGGCTCGTCTTCAGCTCCCACAAGGAAGCCGGAGAAAGTTTGCCTTCGCGAACGAGTGATAATGAAAAGGCAGATTCGGCTTCCTGACGTGTCAGGCCGCTGGCGGCATCCAGCAGTTGTTCCAGTTCGTCTCCTTCCGGTAGATCACCCGGCAGATCTCCCATTTCCGTAGCGATTTGCAGTAACTTCTCCCGATCCGGTAGTTCGTGCTGCAATACCAGGAACTGTTTTCGGAGTTCGACCGGGATATCAACAATAGGAGCCAGGATGATAATGAAGTTGCGGTGCTGCTTGCCGATGGTCAGCTGGTGGTTCAGTTGCTCAATCAACTCGGGGGAATTCAGAAACCGATGGAAGTGCTTCAGTACCAGGAGGTTTGTCCCGGTAGGGGACGCATGAGTTCCAAAGAGTTCCAGTGCAGAGAGGGGATCTGCCGGTTCACTTCCCTCACTCGCGGCAAACCCTCGGGCGATATCCCAGACAGATATCGTCCAGTCTGCGTCTAGAGCCAGTTGCCGAATCTCCTGAATCGCTTCCTCCGGTTCGTCGGTCTCAATCCAGATACCTGTAAAACAGGCGTCGATATATTCACGTAGTTTTTTCAGTGTCATGCAGTCTCCTGCTAAGTGGATGAGAAAATGTGACTGAGACGGGCAGCTGGACTTTATTGCTGCTGCCGGTGTTCAGACTCGTTATGAATCTGCAGGTAAAATTCGGGAGTCAACGTTTCTGATAACCGTTGTCCCAGGGCTTCCTCCAGTTTCCGGGTAGCATCAACACACGTCCGACCTGAGAACCCGCGGGAGGCTATACGGGAACTTCCTTCGGGACTGATGATGATTTCAATCTGTTTCAAGCGACACCTCCCGTCTGCAGCAGTAACTTGACAGAACCATCGGACAGTCGCTGTTCTGTCATCGAATACCCTTGACGACGGGCAACGCGGCGGGTCTGTTCGATCGCATACGACTGGAGAAACGCATTGAGATGCACCGGATCTCCCCAGCGACCTTCGTAGTTGTCATAGCTGAGCTCTCCCGTCTCTGTCTGACAGACGACGGGATAACGCCACTCAGGCAACTGCACCTGCCAGCCGGTGGCCTCAGAATGGTAGAGCTCAATCGTACCGAAGACTGGTTCCGGTAGTTGATTTCGGGTACAGGCTGCTCGGATTGAAGCTGGTTCCCGTACTTCGGTTTTAATCTGCACGATGTGTGACATCAGTTTCCTTTCATAAGGATGAAATGAAAAAAGGGAGCCCGAATCGGCTGATTCGAACTCCCTCAGTGGATCTTGCTGATAGCTATTTTACATGTTCATGTTATATGACCTGAAATTTAGGTTCGCCCAGGATCATGATAAAATCAGTAACGGAGCCTATTTGTTGGTGCCGATCGCGTAGATCATAAAAACCAGAACCGCTCCTAACAGGGGCGTCACCGTGAAGGCTCCCCCAAAGAAGAGCCAGATACCGACCAATCCACAGAGAACATCCACCGTTGCAAGTTCATTTTCTCTCATTAGGAATTCTTCACTTGATTCGCTATGTGAATTAAAAATAATTCATTTTAAAGTGTGTTTGGAAATACTGCTTCTAAAACTGACCTATGCTAAAAAGTGTTGGAAGTGGGTTATTCATCGGATCACTTTCAGTTGCTTGAGTGTTAAATAAGATCTAAGGGACCTATCCTGCTAGTTATCATTGGCACTTGGTTGACCAAAAAATATCCGTAAACCAGGAAGATAATAAACGCGTGGCCAAACAGTCTTAAAAACATTGGTTTGTGGGTGTACCATTCCCACCGGGTCATCTGCGACATCAGTTCGGTCCATTTATAATTCTGGCCATCGATGTAAGTGATGCTTTGACCATCCCACGCGAACCAGTAACCGAAGTAATAAACAGGTAACGTTGTAAGAAAAAGAAAAAGTGGGATACCCACGAAGACTGACAAAATGTAAAAGTATCCAGTGATCCCATCTCTGTCCGTTTCCTGTTTTTTATTGTGGTTCGATTTAAGCAATTCTTTCTTTTTTAAAGTTGTGTGGTCAGTAGTGTTTCCGGATTCTTTAACGGATTGCTCTCTTTGTAATGCTGACAACCGGAACTCATAGCTATCGCATCAGTTCACGTTATATGACATGAATTGGCCCGAAATTTAGATGCATTTCAACTCACGTTTCACTATCTTCCGGCAAACCGAGTAGAGCATGACAATATCCGCATCGGGCGGTATTGTTGTCGGCCTCTGCGGGAATGCGGTTCTTCTTTTCACACAGCCAACATCGGCAGGTGAATCTCTCGTTCTCTTCAGGATAGACAGTCGTCTCTTCTAATTCGGCTCGAAAGCCAAGTTTCTTGGCTCGTCCTTCACGATTGGTCAGACCGCGATAGGCAGCGGTAGCCGCCGTTAATTTTGCTGAGGCCAATTGCATGATATCGGGAGGGAGGTCGCCCAATCGGTCGGGATGATACTTCTTCGCAATTTCCCGATACGCCGTCTGAATCTGTTGCTGATCTGCTGTCGTGTGCAGTCCTAATTCATCAAACCAGGCCCGACGTGATTGTGGCGAAACCGCCACCCCGCGATCGTACAGGGCGAGGATCGATTCGTCATTGATTCCACACCATTCATAAATTGCGAATAAAAGGTCCTTCTTTTGTGGTGAAATGGGGTTACTGCAATAGGTAATCCTCAATGCGTGTAGTAATACGATCAGTTTCCATTCGTGCGGGAGCCTAAAAATGAAATCCCGGATATGCACGGGTTTGAAGGCCAGGTTCGCAGCGTCTCGCAGCCAAGTCTTTACGTCTTCAGACGAATTCAGGCCAATCACCTCCAGCAGATCCCGGGCGGACTCATGTAACTTCTGCATCTCCTTCGGTGTAGGCTTGGAATCAACCCTCGCAATAGCCTGTAATGTGGCGAGACAGCACAGTCGGTCGCTCTGATCGTTCATAGTATCGAGTTCACTCCATCCCAGTACTCCATTAAGCCAGAATGAAAATACCAATCCGGCGAGCACACCGAGGACAACCCCGGTAGAACTCTGGAAAAGCTGAATTCCCATCACGATGCCCGCTATGATACTGAACATCAAAACATAATCTGCTTTGTATCGTTGCCAGAAACCCGACAGACTTCTCTTGTCAACCAGGTAATCGTAAACAATCGCGAGCACAGAAAATGCCGTAATACTCACAACGATAGCCGTTCGTAGCCCATACGCGTACATGATCCTGCTCCCAAGAAACAGGACAACCAGTGATATAACAGTCTTATGCATAAACAGATTTACCTTTCCATAAAATACTTACTGATTCACTACATCACCTGAAATAGAGAGTCATCTGATTGTTCCGTTCCTTACCGGTGGGCTCATTTCATTTCGCGCAGTGTCGGACGACATTGCCTATGTGACGCTCATGCTCTGGTTCATAATTTTGCGGTCGTGTGTACGGAAAGTCTGGGTCATAAAGAGGGCAATCAATCCGATGAGGAGAATGACGTTAGAGATACACCAAAGACGACGGACTCATTCTCAAGGCTAGAATTTCTGATACGTAGAGTTTCGCTTGAGCAATAAACACAAAAAGGAAGCTAACCAAACTACCGCAGATAACACGAAGCAAAGTGGATTCGCATACAGGGATT
>JAGQQC010000041.1 GCA_020426395.1 Planctomycetaceae bacterium | reverse complement strand
CTCAGGAAGGGAACCTGGGCCGGAAGATGCGTGATGCGTTACCGAATGCATCGCTGTTCGGTTTGACGGGCACGCCGATCAACAGAGCGGACCGGAATACGTTTTATACCTTCGGTGCCGAAGAGGATACTGGCGGTTACATCACCCGGTATTCCTTCCAGGAATCGATCCGGGACGGGGCGACGTTGCCGCTGCACTTTGAAGCACCGGACGTGAAGCTCAAGATTGACCAGGATGCGATTGACGAAGCATATGCGGAGATCACCGGTCGGCTGAGCGAACAGGACCGTGATGACCTGGCGAAACGGGCGGCGAAGATGGCGGTGCTGATCAAGTCGCCCGAGCGGGTGCAATCGGTCTGTCAGCATATCGTCAACCATTACCGAGAGAAGGTCGAGCCGAATGACTTCAAGGGAATGATCGTCACGTTTGATCGCGAATGCTGTGATCTGTATAAGCGGGCGATCGATCAGATTACAGAGGAACCGGAGTTTTCTGATGTAGTGATGTCGGTGGAGTCGGGCGAGAAGGAGTTCGAAGCGTATAAGCGGGACCGCGACCAGGAAGAGAAGTTGCTCGACCGGTTTCGAGATCCGTCCGATCCGCTCAAACTGCTGATCGTGACTTCGAAGTTGCTGACGGGATTTGATGCTCCGATTCTGCAGGCCCAGTATCTCGACAAACCGATGAAGGACCATAACCTGCTGCAGTGTATTTGCCGCACCAACAGGGTTCATGCGGAGAAAACGCACGGATTGATTGTGGACTACATCGGAATTTTCGATGATGTCGCCAAGGCACTCGCGTTCGATGAGCAGGCGGTGCAATCGGTAATTTCTAACCTGGATGAACTTAAGAAGGAACTACCGGAGCGGGTGCAGGCCTGTCTCGCCTTCTTTCCCGGTGTCGATCGCACACTGGAGGGGTACGAGGGGTTAATGGCCGCTCAGGAATGCCTGCCTGATAACGAGACCCGTGATAAGTTCGCTGCGGAATACTCAGCTCTGTCACGATTGTGGGAAGCATTGTCACCAGACTCCTGTCTGAGTGCGTACGAAACTGACTATCGCTGGCTGGCGCAGGTGTATCAATCCGTAAAACCGGCCAGCGGGAATGGCAAGCTGCTGTGGCATGCCCTGGGTGCGAAGACGATCGAACTGATCCATCAGCACACGCACATTGACGGTGTGAGTGATGATCTCGATGCGTTAATCATGGATGCTGATTTGATCGAGGCGGTCGAGGAGGCAAAAGGGCGAGCGAACGCCATCGTGATGAAACTGATCGCCCGGCTACGGAAACATGGCGGGGATCCGAAGTTCGTCGAACTGGGAGAACGGTTGGATAAGCTGCGCGAGCGTCACGAGAAGGGACTGGATGACAGTAGGAAGTTCCTTAAGGAGATCCTGCGATTGGCACGGGATGTTGTCGCTGCAGAAAAGGATACCACGCCCAAAGAAGATCAGGACCTCGCTAAAGCGGCATTGACGGAGCTCTTTGAAGAGATCAGGAACGAGAAGACCCCGATCATTGTGGAACGAATCGTCAACGAGATTGACGAGATTGTCCGCATCGTCCGCTTCGACGGCTGGCAGAACACCAGTGGCGGCGAACGGGAGGTAAAAAAGGCCTTGAGGAAGGTCCTCCTCAACTACAAACTCCACGGCGACCAGGAACTGTTCGACCGGGCTTACGGGTACATCGTGCAGTATTACTAAGGGGTGAATTTTGTAAATGTTTGCAAAATTGCTGGCGTTGACGGGAGAGAGTTGGAGCTTTGGTGAATCTCCCGAGAATTACATCTGGTGCGAAGAACTTGATCGAATTCACCAGTTGGGGGTGCTACAATTCAGGGATCTTGATGTCCCAATCGCACTGAAATGCCCTTTCTTGAAGGAAAATCATCGGCGCGCAACAGAGTTGGGCTCAGGATGTCGATATCAGTTGAAAGTCGAGCGAAACATGCTCAACAAGGAATCTAAATCAACTGAAATTGAGTCTTACCAGGAATTGAACTCCCGTGGCCACAGCAGCACAAATGAAATCCCTGTTACGCAGTTACAGTGAAGCAGATAGCGAACGCTTTCTCGCTGTCGCCACACAGATCACTGCGCATGCTGCCCGATCGGGAAAGACTAAGCTAGCCAGCGAACTGAAAGAGCTTCTGGAGGAGATTAAGCTCAAGCAGCAGAGTGATCGAATTGGAGGAGCCGTCCCAGTTGCACGCCCTCAGGGAGAGCTTCAGTTTCTGCTCTCAGTCAGCTATCCGAAAACCCGGCTTTCAGAAATGGTGCTGGGAGAGGATCAACGGGAATCTCTGGCACGGGTAATTCATGAGTACCGCCAGCAATCGAAACTTCGTCACCATGGCCTTAGCGCTCGCCGGAAATTACTCCTGGTGGGCCCTCCGGGTTGTGGAAAGACGATGACCTCGAAGGCTTTGGCAGGCGAACTAAAGTTACCGCATTTTGCAGTACAACTGCACTCTTTGATTACAAAGTTCATGGGAGAGACCGCGGCAAAATTGCATGCGATTTTCGAATCCATGAACGAGACCCGCGGCATTTACCTCTTTGATGAGTTCGATGCCATTGGCGGCGAGCGGGGATCAAAAAATGATGTCGGAGAGATTCGGCGTGTTTTAAACTCTTTTCTTCAATTTCTCGAACAGGACGACTCAGACAGCTTGATCGTTGCTGCCACAAACAATGTTCATATTCTTGATGATGCTTTGTTTCGGCGGTTCGACGACGTCCTCGTTTATGAATTCCCAGGCGCTACAGAAATACGGAAATTAATTTTGAACCGGTTGGCCCCTTTTAACGTTCCCTCATTCGAGTGGCCTGCATTGGAATCAGCCGCTGAAACTCTGAGCCATGCAGACATCTGCCAGGCTTGCAATGATGCCGCCAAAGATGCTGTACTGTCTGATCGAGATGAGATTAACGAGTCAGTATTACAACGAGCTCTCCTGAATAGAAAACGTTATCGCTCCAGGAATTAGAAACCCACTGACGGATGCCTGAATTCCCCCATTTCTATCTGCCGAATCACGGCCATCCTGAGGATTATACTTCGACGAACCGAGGAGGTCGAAAGTTTGAGGCTCCACCTCGTGATCGTGTCCAGCATGCAAATAAGTTGCTGAACGAGCTTCACCAAGCCCGGGACACCGCCGACGCAGAGTTGAACAAAACGCCTGCTACAAGCGACTTGCACCATATACCCCTTGTCTTCGAAGGAGCGACCGACAGCAATTTGAAAGTCGAAAGCTTAGAGGATAAACGGCGCGGAATTCGAGTAGTCAATGTAACGGTCCAGAACGGGCTCAAAGTCGCTACCGTTGCGGTTCCGAAAGGTAAGATCGACCACTTTGAAAAACGCATTCTCGATTATGCCGCATTAGACACCGCTAAGGGTAAACCCCAGCACGAGAAGTTGATTACTCCCATCAGCGCGATTCGGCTTGCGGTGTTGGCGGATTATTACACGGACGCTGACGGTAAGCTGCCGAGGCAGGAGGAGGAACTGTGGTGGGAGGTCTGGCTTAACACGGCGTCGGTGAAAAACGCCGTCGAACTCTTTCGAGACGAGGGAAAGAAACAGGGGCTGTTAGTAAGTGACAACACGGTTATCTTTCCGGAAGTAGGCGTGGTGCTTGCCCGTGCGTCGCTGGACCGATGGGCGCAGTTTCCAGCGCTGCTTAATATTCTTGCAGAATTGCGTCGAGCAAGCATCGTTGCCTCGGAATACACGGATCTCCCACCGAGTGACCAGTCCGAATTTATCGACAATCTGCTCTCCCGAACAAAGTTTGCTTCTACGACTGCCCCAGCAGTCTGTCTCCTTGATACCGGTGTCAATCGCGGCCATAAACTACTTGCTCCTGCATTGAGTGATGATGATACACAATCGTGGAAACCTCAATGGAATTCGGATGACAGGAAAGGACATGGTACTGAACTAGCGGGGCTGGCGCTGTATGGTCCACTTGAAGAACTTTTACTGGGTGACTCTGAGGTAACGCTCTCCCATCGACTGGAATCGGTAAAGATTCTACCTGACGTTGGGCAGAATGAAGCTCCAGATTACGGAGCAATTACTGAAGGCTCGATGTACATGGCCGAAGCACAGGCCCCGAGCAGACCTCGCACGTTCTGCCTGGCGACAACTGCGGATGACCGCGACCAGGGGCTTCCCACACTATGGTCCGCGGCGATTGATCAGGCATGTGCAGGCGTCGGTGAAGAGGATGAAACGCGACGGCTGCTTGTCGTCTCTGCCGGAAATCTCTATTTAGAAGTAGGAGTTAATTATCCGGATGCAAATCACCTGGCGAGCGTACAGAACCCGGCACAATCCTGGAACAGCCTGACAGTGGGGGCCTGCACTGAAAAGTGCTGGATACAGGAAAAGGGACTTGAAGGCTTCACACCAATCGCTTCGAAAGGACTACTCAATCCCGCGAGTACGACGTCAATCGGCTGGGAGGCTCAGGAGTGGCCGATCAAACCGGACGTCGTTTTTGAAGGTGGAAACCACGCATGCGACAATACCGGATTCGTGACTAAGCCGGACGACCTAGGCTTACTGACAACGATCCTGGAGAAGGATGGTGCATTACTTGGAGTTTCGGGCGACACGAGCGCCGCGACTGCTCAAGTTGCGAGAATGGCAGCGATTCTTCAAGCGGAGTACCCTCATTTTCAGCCAGAAACAATAAAGGGGCTACTGGTTCACTCAGCGGAATGGACGCCCGAAATGCTCGAACAGTTTCCGAGAAAGGACCGAAATTTACGACTTCGCTGTTACGGTTGGGGAATTCCACATCTCGAACGTGCCCAGAAATGCGCAACGAACATTGCGACAATTGTCATCGAGGATTCACTTTCTCCGTTTCGTAAGGACGGTAGCGAAATCAAGTCACATGAAATGAAACTTCACGCGCTCCCCTTTCCTTCTCAGGTCCTGCAGGACCTGGGAGAAGAGGAAGTGTCAATGCGTGTCACATTGTCGTATTTCATTGAACCCAGTCCCGGAAGAAAAGGGTGGGGAGTTCGACATAGATATGCTTCTCATGGATTGCGTTTTGATGTTATTCGGCCTGAGGAAGACATGAATCAGTTTCGAAAACGAATCACCAGAACTGTTTGGGAAGATCCGAAGCAGAATCCCGGAGGGGCAATCGCCGACAGTCGCAACTGGGAACTTGGCGACAACTTGCAAAAAAAAGGGTGCATACATTCTGATCGGTGGACAGGAACTGCCGCTACTCTCGCGTCCTGTGGTCAAATTGCCGTCATGCCGGTCACCGGTTGGTGGAGGGAACGACCAAGCCAAAACCGTTTTGAGAGCGAAGCTCGCTATTCGTTGCTGGTTTCAATCGCCACAAAAAACAGTGAGATTCCGCTGTACAATGCCGTTGCTCAGGAAATAACGACGGAAGTGCCTGTGACCACGGATGTCGAGATTTGAGAGTCTGCTTGAGTCGCACGGCTAAGTCGTGACTTTTGCCGAGCGGGTTGTCCCCGATGGATTTGCACTGTCCCTGAATTCGAATTTTGCAATCGTTTGCAAAATTTGGGGCTCAGGAACTTTGCTGATTGAGTCGCAGGCAGGGAGCGTGATATGGTGGACCCATCTCCTCCGTCTGACCCCGACGTTAAGGTCGTCCCGATGTCTGAAATTGCTCCTGAACAATTTGCTCTCGGCAAAAAACGCATCAAACAGATTTTTGAGTATCTGAAGGCGTTAAATGATTTGCGCAACCCGGCAGAACGCCAGATCGCTAAACAGGAATGGAGACTGTGGCTCGACGAATTGCCTGACCATGTCGCGATCCAGCGAGGAACACCTCAGTCTCACATAGAGGACTCGGATGCCGATGAGGAGTCGCAAACACAAGTTGATGACTTCATCCTCAAAGTACGTCGTCCAGAACTGACGAACGCTCCCTCTCCACCTGAGGAACTTCTCCCCTGGCTACGCCAGGGATGGAAGCTTCCAGACAATGAGCAGGTGCAAGTCCACGAATCAAGAAACGAGACCACAGTTGCTGGAGAGACCATTGTCGTTTCGTTTCAGGAAGATTCGGCGAGACCGAAATTGCTGGCAGAATGGTCCACACTGAGGGATAAATGGCGAATAAACGAGCTGCCATCAAGACGAGCAATGAAATGCTTCGAAAGATTGTACGACCTTTACGGACGCATGGAACGTGAATCGGAACGTGTTGAACTTGTTCTGGGAGACGGAATACTCAGCTGGCATCTGGATTCCGGATCAATTTTCCATCCAATCCTGCTGCAACGGGTTGAGCTGACGTTCGATGCTTCGGTTCCTGAGTTCACGATCACAGAGTCCGACCGACCAGTGGAACTTTACAGCGCCCTGTTTCAGTCCCTCGACGAGGTCGAACCACAAGCTTTGGCAAAATGTAGAGCCGAAATCGATCAGAATAATTGCCATCCTTTGGCTGAAGATGCCTCTGGTTTCCTGAAGCGATTTGCAACAACCCTGTCATCGCAGGGCCGATTGATTGACTCTGGTCGACCAGCATTCGAATGTGAAGCCCCTACTTTGGGACGATCACCAGTAATTTTCTTGCGCAAGCGAACTCTCGGTTTCAACGCGGCTTTCGAGAAGGTTACTACAGCGATTGAAAAGGCGGAATCTTTTCCGACCGCACTCCTGAATATTGTTGGTGTGGAGACGGTCCCGGATTGGGACGCTGAGCCTACCGCACGCTCCAGCACATTCAGGTCACTCGGCCCAGCGAAGGAAATCCTGTTTGGAAAGCCATCAAATCCGGAGCAAACCCGCATTGCCAAACGTCTGGAACAACATGGCGCAGTGATCGTACAAGGGCCTCCTGGAACCGGTAAAAGCCACACGATCGGGAATTTGATCGGACATCTACTGGCCCAAGGGCAAAGCATTCTGGTGACAAGTCACACCACAAAAGCCCTGAGAGTCCTACGTGATCATGTCGTAGAAGAGTTACGGCCGCTGTGTGTAAGTGTGCTGGATAATGATTTGGACAGTCGACAGCAGCTTAAGGAATCTGTAGAGGTCATCAGCGAACGACTGAGTAATTCGGACCAGGAACAATTAGAGCAAGAAGCGGCTCAGCTGCAAAACGAACGCCTTGAGTTAATCGAACGATTGGAGGAACTGCAGGACGATCTCCTCAATGCACGGAACAATGAATATCGAGATATCGTTCTCGCTGGGGAGTCGACATCGCCGTCGGAAGCGGCTCGAATCGTCGCTGCTGGAAAAGATACTCATGATTGGATACCCGGCCCCCTGACTCCAAACGTTCCCTTGCCTCTGAGCCAGGCGGAGGTTCTCGAACTATACCTATCTAACGATAAAACTACCGAGCTCGATGACCTACATGTCGATGACCCACTTCCAGAAATCGAGAAGCTTGTCTCACCAACCCAGTTTCGCGAGATGATTGAAAATGGAGACGGCCTATCTCAGCAAGCAGCACAATTCAATAAAGAGTCCTGGCGAGACTCTAAGTTCACCGTGAAAAGTATTCAGGCGATCGAATCACTTCGAGAGGGCTTTGACAATGCCTTGAACCTGTTGAAGGAGATGCCACCGTGGCAAATTACAGTCGTCAACGCGGGGCGGATTGGAAAAATGGAATCCTCTTCATGGGAACTGCTGATCGAACGGATAGACAATGCCGTCGAGCGTGTATCGGCGAACAAGGTGGATATTCTTCGATTCTATCCAGATATCGACAAAGCAACGACTATTACAGAACAACTTACTCATGCTACAACAATCCGAACACGTCTCGAAGGAGGGAGGCGTTTAGGCTGGTTGACGCTGCTATTGAACAGGGAGTGGAGAGAAACTATCCGAAATTGGAAAGTTCTGGATATGCCCCCGTCCTCTCTCGAGCATTTTCAGGCCATTGAGAGGACGCTGCTTGCAGGCCAGGCGAAACAGGAGCTTTCACAGATTTGGGACAGCCTTATTGTGCCTTACGGGGTCGAGACCTCTTCAGAGCTTGGCCTGAATTTCGTCGAGGTTTGCCAGCAATTCCGACCTCAGATTTCCGATTCGCTGACGTGGTGGGAAAACAAGTGGCAGCCACTGGTCGATACCCTGGTGGATCTGGGTTTTGACTGGGAAGGGTTCATTCGACAGCTCCCTCCGCGAACGGAAGCGAACGGGACGATGATGCGAATCATCGATGGTGTCGAACAACTACTACTTGATCAGCTGACGGCAACGATGTGTTTCCTGAAATCACGAATCAATAAACAGCGTGAAAAAGTGCTTTTTGAAGAAACGGAAAGCTACATACGTACGGAAGTTCTTTCAATGCGTGAAGCAATCAGCCAACGAAATGCGACCGATTACGAAAATTCATACAACCACCTGACTCAGGCGGTCAGCCGTAGGAAACACGCTGAGCGCCGAAAGGAACTTCTGGAACGACTCCAACCGTTTGCAGAGTGCTGGGTTCAGCAGATACGAAGCCGTAATGGTATCCATGGTGAAACCAACACTCCAGGCAATCCGGTGGCAGCATGGCAATGGCGACAACTTGAGGATGAATTGAATCGTCGTTCCGAAATTAATATAGATGAGCTAATCACAAGCATTGAAAGAACGAAAGATCAGATTGCGTCCGTCACCATTCAATTGATTGATCGAAGAGCGTGGGCTAAACAAGTTGAACGAACCAACCTTCGGCAGCGACAGTCTCTCATTGGATGGCTCGACACAGTCCGGCGGATGGGAAAAGGACATGGAAAACGAGTGGAGCTCTTGAAACGGGAAGCACAGCGTAAAATGGTCGATTGTCAAAGTGCCGTTCCCGCGTGGATCATGCCGATTTCACGTCTAGTGGAAAGCTTTGATTTCGAGACGACCAAGTTCGATGTGGTCATTATCGATGAAGCCAGTCAGTGTGACGTGACGGGGTTACTCGCAATTACTTTGGGGAAACGAGTCGTTGTCGTCGGAGACCATGAGCAGGTGAGTCCTTCCGCTGTTGGACAAACCGTTTCGGAGGTCGATAAACTGATAGCCTCTTGTTTAAAAGATATCCCCAATAGTGATCTTTATGACGGTAAAATGTCGATTTACGACGTCGCCAGGCAGTCGTTCGGAGGCTCGATTTGTCTGCAGGAGCACTTCCGCTGCGTGCCGGACATCATCAATTTCAGCAATTATCTGGCTTATCAGGGGCAGATAAAGCCACTTCGAGACGAAACGAGTTCTCCGATTCATCCCGCCGTTATCTCTTACAGAGTTGAGGGTGCATCACGCCAAAGTAAGTCGAAAATCAATCAGGAGGAGGCTGAGGCGATTGCATCCTTGATTGTTGCCGCTATCGAACATCCGATGTACGCGGATCAGACTTTTGGTGTTATCAATTTGCTGGGAAGTGAACAGGCAACAGAGATCGAAAAGCTCCTGCTCCGGTATCTGACACCAGAACAGTACGAGGACCGAAGGATCGTTTGTGGTAACTCAGCACAATTTCAGGGAGATGAACGTGATGTGATTTTTCTTTCAATGGTTGACTCTCCCACAGACGGTCCTCTACCCCTCAAACAACGTCCGGATGACCAGAAACGTTATAATGTCGCCGCCAGTCGGGCACGAAATCAAATGTGGGTTGTACATTCTCTCAACTCAGATATTGATTTAAAGCCGGGAGATTTGCGACGTCGCTTGATCGAACATGCACTTGATCCGAAATCCGTCGCCCGTGAGGTTGGAGAAGCAATTGCTCGGGCAGAATCACCTTTCGAGGAGATGGTTATTCAACATCTTATTGAAGCAAGATACAAAGTGACGCCCCAATGGAGAGTCGGAGCCTATCGAATTGATATTGTAGTTGAAGGTGAAGGGGGTCGACGCCTGGCAGTTGAGTGCGATGGCGATCGGTACCATCCACCCGAGAAATTACCGGAGGACATGGCAAGGCAGGCAATTCTTGAAAGACTGGGATGGACATTTCACCGTCTCCGCGGTTCCGAGTTTTTTCGTACTCCTGATACAACAATGGAGAGACTGTTCGATAAACTTAAGCGGATGGGTATAGAGCCACTTTCCGGGCTTGGCGAAGCAGGTCCAGCCGAAGTGGAGCAATCTCGGGAGACTGTCGAGGCTGTGATACGCAGAGGAGCCGAATTACGAGAGTTATGGCGTCAACAGGATGAGGCTGATTTGAACCCGGAGAATAATTTCTCAGAGCCTGAAAACATTACAACCTCTGTCGCTCTACCCCGAGATATTGCCATTGCATCAAACGATAACGACCAGGAGGTGGATCTCGACAGGGAGGGAATTGAAGTAGACCAGTAGTTCCTTGTCCAAATGAGCTGAGATTTTGCAAACATTTGCAAAATCATGTTGAGTTGGCCTCCCAAAGACAATTTTTCTTATCCCCTCATAACATCTCTTACCATGAACCAGATGCAGGAGATAACGACTTAGAGAAAACATATGATAAAATAAGCCTCTAATAGCTGAATTGTCTGTTTTCAGCTGAAATCAACCGTTTGGCACAGTGCATGCTTAAATGACAAGCATCTTCTGGTTCCCTGCTAGATGGAGGCTTTACCTTGCTACAAACTGAATCTGTAATCTCTTCTGTCGCCCAGGTCATCGCAGAGAATGATGAATTCTCTGTTCTTTACGATCCTCCCCAGGAGCCGTTCCGTGAGGGGAGATTTGAACCACTGGCAAACTCATGCCTGCATCCGGGGATTGTGAAATTCCTCGAAGAAGTTTTCCCCCAAGGTTTATTTCAACATCAGCATCTGGCCATTGAGGAGGTCTTGCAGGGGAGAAATACCGTCGTTGCTACACGCACATCAAGCGGAAAGTCATTGATTTACTCGCTCCCTGCATTCCACGAGCTTTGCTGTGATGAAGATTCGACAGCATTGCTCCTGTTCCCTCAAAAGGCCCTGGCTAATGACCAGCTCTCGAAACTGAGGGACATGGCCGAGCAGATACCGACAATTGCGAATCTCCAGAACAGGAAGCCAGACCTGATTGCTCGATATGACGGCTCTGTTTCTGACGAACGTAAGCCGTTGATCCGCCAGGAAGCACAAATCTTGCTCACCAATCCGGATATGCTCCATTTTGGACTGTTGCAGCATCACGAACGCCACTGGACTAAATTCTTTTCGAATCTCAAACTTATCGTGATTGATGAGTGTCATGACTATCGAGGAGTCTTTGGTACTAACGTTGCTTATATCCTGCATCGTCTAAAGCAAGTGTGCCAGCTTTATGGCTCTAACCCCAAATTCATTGCGACTTCGGCGACCATCAGTGACCCTCAGAGACACATGGAGCAATTAACTGGAGAGCAATTCGTCTGTATTTCTCCCGAACAGGATGGTAGCCAGCAGGGTGCCCGTAAATTCTGGATGGTTGATTCTGAGAGCCATTACTTCGACACAGGGAGGAAGATGGCAAAAAAGCTTGTCGATGCAGGATTAACCGTGTTGACATTCTGTCCCAGTCGAATTTCGGCTGAACGAATGCTGTCACGATTTACCGATACACAGAGCGACGAAGATGCCTACGTAAGAGTCTATCGCTCGGGCCTCTCCGCAGAGGAACGACAGGAAATCGAAGATGGATTGAGAAACGGGAAAGTTCGACTGGTATTCTCTACCAGCGCTCTCGAACTTGGCATCGATATCGGTTCGATCGATGTTGTGCTCTGTATCGGCCTGCCAAACAGCATGATGAGTCTGTGGCAAAGAGCTGGTAGGTCTGCGCGAGGCGGCAGGGAAGGTGTTTCGATATTCATCCCGGCTGAAAAGCCGATCGACTCCTATTATGCTAACCATCCCGATGAACTGTTCCAGAAGGAGAATGAGCCACTCGTCTTGAACATGCACAACCAGCGGATTGTCTGTCAGCACTACGCATGTGCCGTCCAGGAAGTTGGAGGAGATGAAGACAGGCTGATCGAAAATGCTGTTGGGACACAAATCAGTCAAATTAAAAGCTTACGGGCTGACGGGCAACTCAATCGCGACGAATTTTACCGCTCACAGCCACACATGGAGATAAACATTCGCAGTTCCGGCGAAGGTGCTTACGCACTGATGGTCGGTGATTCAAAGCTGGGCGAAATTGATTCCATCCATCTTCTCCGTGAGTGTTCTCGAAATGCAATTTATCGACATGGGGGCCGAGCATTTAAGGTTAAGGATGTAATACAGGGTAAGCGAGTTGTTCGGCTGCACCCGATTTACACCCGTAACGAAACCAGCGTATTCATCCAAAAGAAAATCCGACTGAAACAGCAATACAAGAAAAAGGATTATTCCTGTCTGCGGATCGCACAGGTCTCGATTGATGTATCTGAGTTTCTGGTGAATGTCGTTGAAAAAGACCGTTCCGGACAAACAGTCCATTGCTGGAACGGCTCGCAGGGCATGCCGACGAACACACTTCCTACCGAGGGAACCATGCTGCTTTTCCAGAAGTGCTTCTGGGATCAGTTCGCTGGCAAATTGGGAATCGCTCCTCGCGAGGTGCTGTCGGCTTGTGAGCATCTCTTCTGCAGCCTGTTCCCAACAGTTTCTGGTCCCTGTGATACGCAGGATTTCTCGTCTGGGATTGATTCGCTCTCATCTGGAGAACTGGCGATCTTCATTTACGACATGGTCTATGATGGTGTTGACATGACCAATGTCGCCTTCGATTTGCTGGAATCGCTCGTTGAACGCACAATCGAGCGAATCACTAATTGCGATTGCGAGCGAGAGACAGGGTGCATCCGGTGCGTTCTCGACCCTTATGGAAATCCGACTGCCAGCAAAGAAATGACATTGGAAGTGCTTCGCGCTCTACTGAATGTTATTGAGAACGAAACACCTGTTTTAACCGAGGCACCTGCGGACTGGTCTCGTGAATTGTTACTGGACAACCGACGTAACTGCCCCTGTTGTGACACAGAAGCCTTATCAACGGCCCGTTTCTGTTCCAACTGTGGGGAACAATTGGAGACAATATAGATGATCAGCACAATGAATGAGATAAATTATGATTCTCGATATCCCTTTGCGGCAATTCGCTGTAGGAGAGTTACTCGAATGGAGAGCAGGATGCTGGGAGACGTTCAACTGAACGCTGACACGGCCTGTAAACTCGGCAATGATAACATTGGAGTTCTCGTAGAAAAGTGCAGTAACATTGACATCCTGGCCAAACAGCTGGAAGATTTATGTAGTTGTGAGTGGCCCGGGCAATGGGTCGTTATCTGTTCTGCGAAATTGGACCTCCGGCGGCTCTACTCTCAGCTTCACCAAGGTACCTTAGCCGGTTCTGAAAAGTCTTATTGGACCTGGCGAAACGGTATATTTACATACCCCGAAGGAACAAAAGCATTGCGAAAGTCTGGTCTGATTACCCGAAATGTCTCAGCACTGCTCGTGTTGGATTTCCATGGCAGCCTTCATCAGTCGCGTGGCATGCGAAGTAATCGGTATTTCGGAAACGATCGACCACAATTGATTGCTGACTTCAGGTCGAGTTTGATGGAATCGGACTGGTCACCCCCATTGTACCTGCTTACAAGTAAGCCGGCAAAATCGGTGAATTCCCAGGCAATGCTGAGCCCCTATTGCCTGGAGAATTGGTGGTTCGTCGATGGGAGTCATCTACGAATCGGAAAACCACCGTTCACGAGTTGACACAATCTAGGCAGAGAACAGTAGTCAGACCTCTAAATTTACAAGAACGACTTCAGAATCGGACAAGACCGTGGCACGCATCACCAAGATCGGTATTGAGAATTTCAAAGGTATTGGCAAGATGATCGAGATCGAACTCAAGCCGATTACTTTGCTCTATGGAGCAAATAGTGCTGGGAAAAGTAGCTTGATTCATGCATTGCACTACTTATTTGAACTATTCGTGAACAATAATCCAAATCCGCGAGAGACTGTCTTGGGTGGTGAATCCGTTGATTTGGGAGGATTCCGCCAATTTGTTTACGAGGGCAAAAGTACAAACACGGTATCGCTACTTGTCGAAGTCTCACTGGCTGATGGAGATTTATCAGATTACGCGCGTGGTGATCTATTGAAGTCGATAGGCATCATTCAACATTTCGCACATTACGAACAGTCATACACAGCGATGAAATCTATTAAAACACTTGGTCTTCGAGTCTCACTGGGCTGTGAAGGTTCTGATGTACTCATTAACTGTTTGCAACTTCACCTGGACGGGCGATTTGTTTGTGAAATTGGAAAGGGAGACGAGACTCGATGGGAGGACGAAACATCTTGTTATGAAGGAACGTATCTTAAAATCGATGCTTTTCATGACTTTTGGTTTTATACAAATAGTGAGGGGCTGAGGAAGTCGTGGTTTCATGAGTTGACAAATTCGCTTTGGTGTTTGGAGGATGAGAGTAACTATTACTTACAAGTCAACGACACTCATTTCTTTGATAACTGTATGACAAGTGATGTAGCACTGTCATTTTCTCAATTTCTTGAAGAAGAGAATTTGTTCATCCGTTATAACAAATCTTCAGAAAGCGAAAAAAAAAGCAACTTCGACGACGAAGAACGCTTCTTTATTGATGTCGACTTCAAACGCTATGCGATCAATTATCAACTAGAGGAATTTTTTACACAACTATTTCGAGGCTCGATTACAACTGTCCGAACGGAGCTGTCCCGGTTATTGTATTTGGGACCATTGAGAACTATTCCCACGAATCTTGAACAGAATCTCGATAACTCACCTGCAACGCGATCGCGTGCAGATGGAACGAGGTTATGGCAAGAACTCTTCAGTGAGGATGCAGGGGTAGAAAATGATCGACGCATAAACTATTGGCTCGCCAGTAATCAGCATTTCGATGGTGGCTGTGAGATAAGGCAAAAATATTATATGGAGCTCGACTACGATCTCTTGAGAGCATGTCGACGCGGAGTGCCGCAAGAGGTAACAGACTTTCTAGTCAGTCTGCCGATGAAGAAGCGAATAGTCATCCTTTCAACGAATGGTCACACTAAGCCAGTAACGTCCTACCACGAAGAACTGAGTGAATCGTTAGAAAGACTGTATCATCGTATCAAAGGGGATCCCCAACTGTACCGAAACATTCTCCGTGAAAGTTCGCATGAATTGAGACCGCAGGATGTAGGTGTCGGCATCTCTCAGCTGTTACCTGTACTTGTGTTAGCATTTAAGTCGCGAGAGGCGCTTATCGCGATTGAGCAGCCCGAACTTCATCTCCACCCTCGAATGCAGTCAGAACTGGGTGATTTATTCATTTGTACGGCCCTCGAGTATACGGATGAGTTTGTCATATCTGACTCCTTAGTGGGGAATAAGAACTCGTACATCTTAGAGACCCACAGTGAACATCTTCTGCTTCGAATTCTTCGTCGAATTCGGGAACAGCACGAAGGGGCAGCTGCTCCAGACGCACCTAAAATCACACCAGAAGACGTAAGCGTGCTCTACTTCCGTAAGACAGAAGATGGCACACGGGTAGATAAGCTCCGAATCAATGAAAAGGGAGAATTCGTTGATCGATGGCCGGAAGGCTTCTTCGACGAGCGAGAAAAGGAGTTGTTTTGATGTTCCGGGAATTTGCAGTGGAGCCTGAAGCTATAGTGAACTTCGAAACTCCAGCTTACTGGTGGAACGCTTTTCTAAACGACTCGGGGCGATTCATCTCTTGGGATGAAAGGGAATGGAGTCGAAAATTTCTCCTGTCAATCAACGCCGCACAACTCGGCCAAATTGAACAAAAAAGACTTGAAACGTTGGGAAAGAGAATCATCGAACGTGCACTAGTGCCGCGACTGATCTCTGCCAGTCCAGAAATCGGTTGGCTTAGGAGAGCTATAACTGAACACTCGAAGGCTCCGTTCGACGCAATCTTAACGTCAGAGGAGGGTGAACATAAGGATTTTCCTATTCTATACCTCAGTCAAATTGGGGAAGTCATTGATGTAGATGTTCTGCCTCCATACGATGTTCGCAGAATCTGGCTTTTGCGTGGCCCATCACGATTCCCTCGCACGAGCGAAGGCATCAGGGCGATACTTGCCGTCCTTCTGAGGAAAGAGCGAAAGCTGCTTTTTTGCGATCCCTATTTCGACATGGAAGACGGAACGAAATACATCAGACCTTTTCGTGGCATTTTTCAGGAAATGAAAAAAGCAAAATTAGACCCGCGATATCGAGTAGTTGAGATTCATTCCACTGAACATAATAAGATTGCTCCTAAAGTTTGGCAGCAATCGATTCAAAATAAAATGGAACCTATTATCCCCAGCGGGCAGGAAGTTCGATTCGTCCTGTGGAAAGCAAAAACTCACCACAACCGTTATCTTCTCGGTAATTCTACGGGGATAACTATCGGAGAGGGCTTCGCGGAAACATCCACTCAAGGACGCGAATTCGACAGGGCAGCATTGATGACCTTCAAGGACAGCGAGGAAGAAATGGAAAACTACGATACAAAAAATCGCCCCAACGAAATTTTAGCAGACTTCAACATCACGGGTCGTTAGCCGATCTTTGACACAATTACTTGTTTTCCATAAGAAGTATTGTACAGTGTCAGCATGAACAAAACTGTACTTCTCGCCTGGATTGGCAACACGGACCTGCGGGCTTCCCGCAACGAACTCCCCAATGGCGTCGGGCCGCTCGCATCAGCAGTAGGAGCCAGGCAGTTTAGCATCATCCATCTTCTCACGAATCAGAATAAAAAAGAGTCCACTGACTTTGTGAAATGGCTGAAGCATTACACGGAAGCTCCTGTCACTTTATGGCACAAGAAACTTAGTGGTCCCACACATTTTGGTGGTATCTACGAAGCTGTGTGTGAAGTGATTGATAGCATCCTGGAAGAGAAGAAATCTCCACGATTTACCTTTCATCTCAGCCCGGGGACACCAGCGATGGCGGCTGTGTGGATCATCCTGGCGAAAACCAGTTGTCCAGCTGAATTGATCGAATCTTCGCTCGAAGACGGAGTTAAAACTGTCTCGATCCCTTTCGAACTGGCTGCGGACTATACTCCAGCTCGCACCATTGAGAATTCTGCCGAATTGATGCGACTGTCTCAAGGACTTCCTCCTGAGGCACCTGAATTTCATGCTATCGTACATCGCTGCCTTGCAATGAAACAAGTTATCGCTCAAGCCAGGAGGATTGCCCCAGAGGACGTTCCACTACTGATTCAGGG
>JAGQQC010000419.1 GCA_020426395.1 Planctomycetaceae bacterium | reverse complement strand
CGTAGTTCAGGTTAACCAGAAAATCGATTGTCTTCTGTTCCGACCGATCAATGCTGTTCAGATAGGTAGTGAACTCGGGACCCCAATTTTCTTTATCCAGAAAAGGCTGCAAATCTTTGGAAAGCAGCGATTCATATTCGAACGGATATCCCGTCGCATCCGGTTCGAGAAAGAAGTCGAACGGATTAATGACCGTCATCTCGGCCACGAGATCGACTTCCACTTCGAAGTGGGTCGTCTCATTCGGAAAGACCAACCGCGCCTGATAGTTGCTGTGCGGATCCTGCAACCAGTTCAGGAAGTGGTCTTCCGGGGTCACTTTGAGTGAATAACTGCAAATCGGCGTGCGGCTATGCGGTGCCGGGCGCAAACGTATAATTTGCGGCCCCAACTGCACCGGGCGATCGTATTGATAAATTGTTTTATGGTTCAGGGCGACACGGATCATCGTACGGGTGTCTATTCTGTTCTTGGGAGGAGCAGTAGAGCGAACTCTTAGCTCAAAAGGAGCGAGAGCAACATCGGGTAAAAAACAAGTGATCCTGAAACCTCAGATCGATCAACTTGTCCCTGATTTTTTCAGGTTCAAGAATAATCACAACCAAGTTTCAGGATGGGTTCTGCTTTCCAGGCGAGCGATCCTGTACGTCAGCTAATTTGAGTTTGAGTCTGTCCCTCACCCGAGGTCTGGAACTGACTTTGGCTGTTTGATACTAACTTCTGTTTAAACGTAAAGAAGTCTTCTCGTACAGCCTCACCGACAAGATTCAATTGCTTCTGAAAATCATCGATGTACTGATGCAATCCGTGCTGAATAATATCCTGTATTGTAGTGTAATCCATACTGGAGCAGAGGCGACCCATTCTTTGCTCCGATAGATTCGAAAAAGTGGCGGGAGAACTTCCAGTGACGCTTCGTAACGATTCGAGCGCTCGTCCGAGACAAAAATGCATCGCGCGCGGAAAATCTCGATCCAGAATCAGGAAATCAGCGACCCGTTCGGGCTCGATTTTCCCATGTTGACGTCGGTACATGACCAGGGCACTGGCCGACTTCAACAGGGCGGACCAGCGGACCACGTCCAGAGTCGAACCCACATCCCGGGCATCGGGAAGCAGAATATAGTACTGAACATCCACAATTCGGGATGTTTTATCTGCCCGTTCCAGCAATCGCCCAAACCGGGAAAAATGCCAGGCCTCACCATGTGACATCGTCGCGTCGGTTGCTCCGACAATCATGTGGCTGGCAAGACGAACCCGTTCACAAAATTCCTGCGGCTGATCAAGCGTGGTGGTGAAGCCTGCTGCCGAGCGAACCATCATGTAGAATTTGTTTAATTGCTCCCACACAACGGAGGGGATGATCTCCCGAATTGTCCGGGCATTTTCTCTCGCAGCGGATGCACAGGAGATAATCGAATTCGGGTTCTGCTCATCGAACAACAGAAACTTGAGCACCTTCTCCCGCGTTGGTTCGCCGAAACGTTCCTGAAAGTCATCCTGATCGCCTGTCGTATAAACCAACGGCGCCCACTGGTTACCGAGCGTATCCGATTCTCCCAATGTGATATTATAATTCACATCAATAAAACGGGCGACGTTCTCGGCTCTCTCTACATACCGACACATCCAGTAGACAGATTCCGCAACACGACTGAGCATCAATTTTTCTCCAAATCGGCCTTCCCTAAATGAGGCCATCTAATCTTACGCCGAGTTTCAAGTTTTTTATTTGGGCCACGAACCTGTTTATGATCACTTAATGAAAACCATTACGTAAGACCCAGGTATCTTTACTTCCTCCTCCTTGTGACGAATTAACCACCATAGATCCTTCACGGAGGGCGACGCGAGTTAGTCCTCCCGGCATCACGTAGACTTCCTTGCCGCAGAGAACAAACGGTCGTAAATCGACATGGCGGGGGCAAAGTTCCTCCCCACATAAAGTCGGCACGGTGGACAACGAGATCATCGGTTGCCCGATCCACTCCCGCGGGTTCGCTTTGATTGCTTCGGCAGTTTTATCCCGCTCCTCCTGCGAGGCCTGCGGTCCCATGAGAATACCATAACCTCCTGATTCCCCAGTGGGCTTAACGACCAGTTTATCGAGGTTCGCCAGGACATGTTCCCGCTGCTGCGGATCCGAGCACAGGAAGGTCGGCACATTCTGCAGAATGGCGTCTTCCCCCAAGTAGTATTTGATGATCTGGGGCACATAAGCGTAGACCGCCTTGTCATCGGCGACGCCCGTTCCCGGAGCATTGGCCAATGTCACGCGACCCGCCCGGACAACTTCCATCAGGTTATCAACGCCCAGACAGGAATCGGCACGGAAACATTTGGGATCGATGAAGTCATCATCGATTCGACGATAAATCACATCCACCCGCTTGAGCCCCTGTGTGGTGTTCATGTAGACGTAACCGTTATCGACGATCAAGTCAGTACCTTGTACCAGTTCGACTCCCATCTGCTGAGCCAGGAAGGTGTGTTCAAAGTAAGCCGAATTATAAATGCCAGGCGTCAACACAACCGCTGTCGGATGACTGACACCTTCCGGAGCACAGTCGAGTAATGTTTTCAGAAGTTGTTCTGCGTAATCTTCAATCGGTGCGACGGACATTCCCTGAAAGACGGGAGCGAAGGTTCGCTTCATCAACTCTCGATTCTCAAGAACGTAAGAGACCCCCGAGGGACAACGCAGGTTATCTTCCAGAACATAAACCTCACCATCTTTATCGCGAATCAAATCGACGCCGGTGATATGGCACCACGCTCCCTGGGGAGGCATAAAGCCCTCACACTGCGGACGGTACGACTTGGACGTCATCAACAATTCTTCGGGAACAACTCCATCCTTGAAAATCTTCCGGTCGTTATAGACATCGGTGATGAAAAGATTCAGCGCGGTGATCCGCTGCTTAAGACCCGCCTCGATCCTGTTCCATTCCTGCGATTCGATAATTCGGGGTAGCAAATCGAACGGCCATACTTTTTCGGTCCCCGCTTCATGTCCGTAGACATTAAAGGTGATCCCCATATTTTTGAGGCTCATCTCGGCCGCTTTCTGGCGATGTTGCAGGTTCCCTTCGTCCAGTTCGAGCAGGCGATCGACGAAACGGGAGGCACTCGGTCGGGGTTGCCCCTCAGAATCAAACATTTCATCGAAACTGTCCGTCGACTGATACGGCGCTAATTGCATCGTCAGATTTCCTTTGCGTGGGATCGCGTCCAGGGGGGGGGGCTAGTGTGATCATATTGCTGCAGTGATGTGCACTTCAAGTGCAAATTACATACCGCAAAGACTCTATACCCCTCTCTCCCCGCAAGTTACGTCGAGTGAACCCCGTAGAACGGGCCTCTTCAGTGGGACTCCACGCACATCTGCCTAGCAATACGGCACGAGCGTGCTCTTTTTTTGGGCAACGCGACCATTTGTCGTATAATGCTCACTTACGCACCAGATCGCGTCAGTTCCTGGAATCGTTTGAGCAATTCTTTGGTGAGGGGGCCCGGTTTGCCGTCGCCCAGTTGGCGGCCGTCGACGGAAACCACGGGGATGACTTCGGCTGCGGTGCCAGTGAGGAAACATTCATCGGCAATATAAACATCGTGGCGGGTCATCGTCGCTTCGAGCATTTCGTAACCCGCGTCGATGGCCAGTTGCATCACGGCGTTCCGCGTGACTCCTTCGAGGATCCCCGCATCGGTCGGCGGAGTTCGGATGACGCCTTCCTTGATCACGAAAATGTTATCGCCAGTGCACTCGGAGACTTCCCCCTTATGGTTCATCATCAGCGCCTCGATACAACCCATGTCGGTCGCTTCGATCTTCGCCATGATGTTATTCAGATAGTTGAGTGATTTGATCCGCGGACTGAGCGCCTGGGGATGATTGCGGATCGTGCTGGCCGTGATCAATTTCAAACCGTCCCGGTAATATTCTTCCGGATAGAGAGATATCGTCGCGGCAATGATAATTACCTGCGGGTTGCTTGTGCGGCGGATATCGAGACCGAGGGAACCGGCGCCGCGTGTGATCACCAGACGAACGTAACCATCGTCGATCTTATTGAGTTTGACGGTCTCTTCAACCGCTTTGGTCATCTCGGCTTTATCGAT
>JAGQQC010000418.1 GCA_020426395.1 Planctomycetaceae bacterium | reverse complement strand
TCGGTCTAAATTCGGACTTCTGCCTTTCCTGACATTCCGTTTCTGGACTATGAACCGCCTAAAATTCGGAGGAGAACCGGTGACCATTCTCTACCACGATGACATCTTCCGGAAGCATAAAACCGGTGCCCATCCTGAGTGCCCAGAGCGGCTGGCCGCGATTGATGCCAGACTTCAGGAATCAGGGGTGTTGGAAAAATTGCCGCGGGGGAAAATCGTTCCGGCCAGCCTTGACCAGATAGCACTCGTACACTCGGAGGATTATCGCCAGCACCTGTACGAAACTGCAGAGGCCGGGGGAGGACGGATTGAAACCGATACGGTCGTTAGCCCTCAGTCTTATGAGGTCGCACTGAATGCCGTCGGGACTGTCTGTGGGGCTGTGGATCAGGTTTTGGGAGGACACCATCAATCAGCCCTCTGTCTTGTACGTCCTCCCGGGCATCATGCTCTTCCTCAGGATGCAATGGGTTTCTGCCTGTTTAACAATGTGGCTGTTGCGGCTCGACATGCGCTGAAGGCCCACGATCTTTCCCGAGTGTTGATCGTCGATTGGGATGTTCACCACGGAAACGGAACTCAGCATATTTTCTATGAAGAAGAACAGGTCACCTTCTTCTCGTCGCATCGATGGCCTTTTTATCCGGGAACGGGACGTAAGGAGGAAACGGGGAAGGGAGCCGGACTCGGTACGATCTTCAATCTCCCTGTTGAGTTCGGGACCTCGCGGAAAGAATTCCTGGCTGCTGTTGAACGCCGTCTAGGGCAGGCTGCCGAGAAGAGTCGCCCGGAACTGGTTTTACTTAGTGCCGGCTTCGATGCCCATCGGCTCGATCCGGTGGGATCGCTGGGACTCGAAACGGAAGATTATGAAGCCCTCACAAGAATGGTTTGTGATGTCGCTCGTACTCACTGTCAGGGACGGATCGTCAGCTTGCTCGAAGGAGGATACAATGTTTCCGCTCTGGCTGATTCTGTGTTATTGCATTTACAGACGCTGATTAATTGTCAAAATTCTGATTCAGATTCATAACTCGATATTCGATTAGTGCCATTCGATTCTCATGTAATTCTTCCGAAGAACGGAGCATGTTGTGGAGAGTAAGATCGCTCTTTTTGATATGGATAACACTCTGTTTGACTACGAGGGGCAATTGAGAAGCGATCTCGCCAAACTCAAAAGCCCGGAGGAAGTCGATCCGCTCAATTCGGAAATCAGCATCCGGCAAATGACGCAGTATTCCTGGATCTCAGAACGAATTGATCTCATAAAAGGAACTCCTGGATGGTGGGAAAATCTTCCCGTGTATGCACCTGGCCTCACTCTTTTTGAGCTTGCTGAAGAGATCGGTTTTAGCAACAAAATACTTACGAAAGGGCCTGCCAGACGTCCCTTGGCCTGGGCAGAGAAGGTTAAAGCCATACACCGACAATTCGGTGATGAGATTCCAATTGATGTTGTGGGGCAGAGCAAGGAGGGAACTTACGGTCGCGTGCTGGTGGACGATTTTCCGGAGTATATTTCCAGTTGGTTGAAGTGGCGACCGCGAGGCTTAGTGATCATGCCTGCCCATCCTCACAACCTAAATTTTGATCATCCGAACGTCATTCGGTATGACGATACCAATCTGGGCGAAGTAAGGACGGCAATGCTGGCAGCCTTTAAACGACAATCTCAGCAGCATTGGAAAGACTGTCTATGACAAGACATCACTCTTACATGCACTACAAAACAGGTGAAGTCTTAGCAGATCAGAAGGGGTATACGAAACATGCGAATACCGTTTATGAACATCTGATCTTGCAGCAAAAAACCAGTCGCGCTAGAATTCAACTCACCTCTGATTCAGCCTGACGTGAGCTCCCGTAAACTGAGTCAACCCTGTCATCTTCGCAACGAACGGATTTGAAGCGAGATGGTCACGACCCCCTCCCTGAAACACACGCCCCTATATCTCATGGATGCCCGTCACATTTGCATCATCAAACCCAGCGCTCTCGGCGATGTGGTGCAAACGTTGCCGTTACTTCCGATGCTGAAGGAACGGTTTCCGAAAGCCCGTATCAGTTGGGTCATCAACAGCAATTTTGCGAACCTGCTGGAAGATCACCCTGCGCTCGATGAGATTATCCCCTACGATCGACGGGGGGGATGGAAAGCCTGGCCTCCTTTATTGAGGCAATTGCGGTCCCAAAAGTTTGATCTCGTGTTTGATCTGCAGGGCCTGTTTCGGACCGCTGTCATGAGCTGGGCAACGAGAGCTCCCGTTCGCATTGGCTTGGAAACCGCTCGGGAATTGTCGCATCTCACCTGTCATCAAATCATCCCCGATACGAGTCGCCAGATGCCGGCCTACAACCGAATCTGGCGGGTCGCGGAAGCGTTGGGAATGGGATCGATCAAACGGCAGACGATCATACCGATCAACGCGGAAGATCAGCGATATGTCACCGAAAAACTGGGCCGGGTATCGGGACCTTTTCTCGCAATTCAACCGGGGGCTCAGTGGAGTACCAAACGTTGGCCTGTGGAAAAATTTGCGCAAGTTGCTCTACAAGCGATTCGCGCGCATGACTTGTCAGTTGTCTTGATCGGAACACAGGCAGAACGTCCACTCACTCATCAGTTAGAACAATTGATTTTAGACCAGAACCGGGACGTTAACATTTTGAATTTGGCCGGGGAAACGACGCTCAAGCAACTGGCGGCCGTTCTACAGCGAGCGAAATTGCTGCTGACCAATGATTCTGGGCCGATGCATCTGGCGGCCGGTTTGAATGTTCCTCTGGTCGGGGTTTTCACCAGTACGAGTGCTGCCCGTTCCGGTCCCCCTTCCGTACCGACGGTCCAGTTGGTGACGACCGATGATGCCTGTCAGGCCTGCTACAAAAAGAAATGCCCTCGGGCAGGTGATGCTCACTTGGCATGTCAAACAGGGCTGGGAACAGGCAAAGTGTGGGCCGCTGTAGAGCAGTTGATGGCCCAGATCCCTGCTAAAGTTGCTTAAATTGGCCTTTTGGCAGGTCGCTGTAGAGGTCTTTCAAAACCCGGTTGTGGTTGTTCTTGACACTGCAAATAAAGAGTATTGTTTACCCATCAGAGGGTTTTGAAACTGCTTGTAAGAAACCTGATTTTGGTGAAGTGGTTCACAGACCCTGTTTCTGCTGGTAGGGTAAACTCTCTGGAGAGTGAGACAGTAACACGGCATTCGCGACCAGGTTGAGAGAGAGCGTTCTGTTTGTCGACCCTGTTTGCTTTTGTGACCGTTTACTGTCGTCCCATTTCAGGCCAGAGAATTTCACCCACAGCAGAAAGTCGTTGAAAATGAAGTTGAATCAATTTGTAAAGTTAATCACAGGCGTGCTGACGGCGCTGGTTTTGTCTATTAGTTTAAGTAACTTGGAAGTAATTGCCGCGCAACCTCAGAAAGGGGAGAAGTTTGCCGATTTTGAATTAAAAGATCTCGGTGACAAAAAACACAAGCTGAGTGAGCTCTCCCAATCGAATCAAGTGGTGCTATTGGTTCTACGCGGGTATCCAGGGTATCAGTGTCCTCTCTGTTCGAAACAGGCTGCACAGTTCCTCGCGAAAGCGGATGAATTCAAAAAAGCAGGGGCCAAAGTCGTCATGATCTATCCTGCTCCAGCAAATGGAATCGATAAATACGCCCGCGAGTTCATCGAAGGAAAAGACTTTCCGGAGAACTTTGTCTTTCTGATTGATCCTGATTATCAATTCTTGATCGATAATGATCTGCGTTGGGATGCCGAGCAAGAGACTTCCTATCCAAGTACGTTTGTTCTGGATAGCAATCGGATGGTCAAGTTCGCCAAAATCAGCATGTCGCATGGCGGTCGAACGAAGCCCGATGAAGTGTTGGCGGAACTGAAATAAATTTTCGACGTTCGCAATAGCTTCAAAGAAAATAAAAAGCCTCTTCACGAGAGATCGTGAAGAGGCTTTTTGCTGATTCGCTCATCATTGAAAGAGGCGCCGGTGGGATTCGAACCCACGAATGGTGGATTTGCAATCCACTGCCTTAGTCCACTTGGCCACGGCGCCGTGAGAAATCGTTCTAAATCGAACGCAAGTTATGCCCGGGGATCAACTGAAGATGGATCAGCTTGATTTTCGCCGGTTACAACAC
>JAGQQC010000417.1 GCA_020426395.1 Planctomycetaceae bacterium | reverse complement strand
GGCGTAAGCCGCAAGAATATGTTTCCGACGAATATTAATACCGATCCCGTCTCTTCAACTTGACCCGGTCACTCCACGGGTGAAGAGGCGATCACAATAATTCCCTAACTAGAACCAGTTGCAAAACCATTCAACTACTGAACAGTTTGGCCTGGCGATTGCATGATTGTGTCTTCTGAAAGGAGACTCAAAAATGGAGATCACGGTGGGATGGTATCCCTCACTTAAACGAAACGCAACAGCGTCCAGAACGGACCGAACCATCGACGTTCGTGCCGTCAATTCATTTGTCGATTCCGTAATTTTTGGTATGCGCTCTCAGCTTTGAGTGCGATTTGACCAATTCGGTCATTCTGATCCCAAGAGTCTGCGACAAACCGGCCTATCCTTACGTTGCGTAGTGGCTTTTCATTTTGTTCAACACTTTGCAGCATGACCTGCAACGCGTTCCGAACGATGCCCAACTGATTGTATCGATAGATATCGATGTTCTCCGTTGATTTGTCGTCAAGCTCGGCGTCGATTGAACAAATTGCACTATGGATAAGTTTTCCCACAGAAGCCTTGTCGTTTTTAACCATAACATCCATTTACATTTAAGGTAATAATTCTTCAGTTGGGTTAGCGAAATATATTTGACACCCACCACCGGGATATTGGTACATAGAACCGTTCGGAGCAGCTCTCCCTTCAAGCATCGTGGCTCCAGGTCGAACCTGAAATTGTTGCAGGTATGTCATCTGATTCCATTCTGCACTAAGAACCTATCCGAAAACCCCGGCTCTGCTGAACGTGTAGTATGCACAGGCAAGGTGTAATGCGGCCAGGTGATTCTCGGCTTTCTTTTCCCAGCGGATCAGAATGCCTCGAAAGCGGTTCAACCAACCGTGAGTTCGTTCGACAACCCAGCGCTGTATCCGGTGACGAACTTTTTTACGCTTGATCTTTCGTTCTTCACCACGGGACCGGATGTGAGAAGTGTAACCATAAACGACCTCGACCAGTTCCCGGATGGTGATCGAATCGTATCCCTTATCGAGACAGAGTTGCTCACGATGATCAGCGCCGGTGCGAGGCGCCCGGTCGAGACAGTTGTTGATTGTGGCCTCCAGCAATCGGATGTCATGCACGTTCGCACCCGCTACCACCAAGCCGGTGGGGATGCCATTAGCCTCTGTTATCAATGATCGTTTGGTGCCCCGCTTCCCGCGATCCGTCGGGTTATTTCCTGTCGATTCGCCTCCCAGAGGCGCTTTCGTCATCGCCCCATCGGCGCTTTGCCAACGCCAGTCGAGTCCGATCAGTTCATCGTACTCGATCAGTGCGATCTGCCAGAGATCGTCGAAGATGCCCAACTTCACCCACTGCTGGAAGTACTGATGAGCCGTGCTGCCGGGAGCCAGTGAGGGGGGAATCGCTTTCCATTGACAACCTGTTCGCATTCGATAGAAAATGGCATCAGCAATGGAGCGCAAGCACCGCCGAGGTCTTCCTCCTTTACGACTCTTCTTGTATTTGGGAAGCAGCTTTTTCATGCGAGACCACAATTCGTCCGACATCCGGTAACGATCAAAACTCCGGCGACCATCCATCGTGAACCCTCCTTGGAAATAGAAAGTCTGGTAACTCTCATTTTCCGGGAGGGTTCATCTTTTGCCAATAGGAACCGGTTTTCGGATAGGTTCTAAGTGTAAATTGATCGTTTGGAAAAATCTTATTCAAGATCTCTCACCTCACTTTCCATTCATCATTCATTTCACAATATATTTTTCGAAACAACATAAGAAATAATGATTTCTTTGGTATCGGAAAATAAATCCTTCGATGCATTTTTGATTTCAGAATCAAACGTTCAAGCACGTTCCCATGTTTTCGTAAATTCAACTTGTCAGACAGATTTTTCTGGTCCGTAATAGTCCGGAAAACATCATGTATGAATAGGAAATCCTTCCTTAGATCTACCCTTACGCCCTCAATCTGAACTTGTTTACCTTCAGAGTTAAGGTATTGCGTGGTTTATTACCGGGTTAAGGGTTGGTTTTGGGTATTTCCTTCACACTCAAAAAAACAATCCCTTCAGACTGGAATGCTGAACGAAACGGAGCTCACCATGATTTGCTACTTTCGCCACGTTTTGAAGTTGAACTCTCTAATTCTCTATCTGGACCGTGATCAATAGTGATAAAGGGGCTATAGGCCTTTATCTGCACAGTTCTAAATGAACTTCTTGATCTTTCTCAGGTTCCCGCTGCTTTCATCATCATACCAACTGCGGTCGATTTCCGTTGTGAAGTCCGGTCGGAGCAGTGGGGGGTATGTCTATATATCTACAGGATTCTGCTAAGAATAAAATAAGTACGTATACACAAGGGCGTACCGTAAAAAAACTCAGCCGAGCTGCAAGCACTACAAAATAAGGCATCTGTGAGACACCGACCGTGTCGATTCTCAGACGACTTGGCAACGACGCTCGCCGCTACAATCGTCGTAACCGGTATCACTGGCAGTCGAGACCGACAGCGATTTCCGATTTGCAAGTGCGACGGAACAGAGAATGGGTATAGTTCCAGAGTGACTCCCCTCCCCCACTTCGGAACCGTTCCCATGAGTTTTCTGATGCAACCCTGGCATCTACTCGTCCTATCCCTGGCCAGCTGGCTGAATCGCGAACAACAGCAGGCGATAGAGTATCTGCAAACCGAGAATCGTGTCCTCCGGGAGAAGCTTGGCAAGAAACGCATCCTGCTCAGTGATGATCAACGACGGCGCCTGGCGGTCAAAGGAAAGCAGCTTGGACGGAAGTTGCTGAGAGAACTCGGCGCGATCTTCACTCCCGATACGATTCTCCGCTGGCACCGGGAATTGATAGCCGGGAAATGGGATTACACTTCAAACAAACCACGTGTTGGGCGACCCCGAATCCGAACCGAGATCGTCGAGCTGATCTTGCGGTTCGCAAGAGAGAACCCTACTTGGGGAGCGGACCGTATTCAGGGTGCTCTCGCGAACGTTGGGTTTCACATCACCGACACGACCGTCAGAAATGTATTGAGAGCCAACGGAATCGAACCTGTCCCTGACCGTCCTGCCTCGATGTCCTGGCAAACATTTCTTAGAGCTCACTGGGACGCGATCTTCGCCGTCGATTTCACCACGGTGGAAGTCTGGACGAAAACGGGGCTGACGACGTTCTATGTCATGGTGGTAATGGAATTGAAATCACGCCGTGTTGAGATCGCAGGGATTACAACTAATCCTAACAAGCAATGGGTAAGACAAGTCGCTCGTAATCTCACCGGGAGTGATGAATTTCTGGAGGACGCATCACATGTCATTATGGATCGTGATGGTAGCTTCCAACCATTCCGGACATATCTTCAGAAGATGACCAACATCGAACCGGTGTTACTGCCACCGAAGAGCCCAAACATGAATGCCTATCTGGAACGCTTCATGAGAAGCCTGAAATCGGAGTGTCTGAACAAGATGATCTTCTTCGGACAACATTCTCTCGAACGAGCGTTGCGTGAATACGTAGGTCACTACCATGCTGAGCGGAATCATCAGGGACTCGACAATCAGTTAATTGAACCTGGTGTTGAAGTCGGAAGCATTGCGGGCAAAATCGAATGTCGAGAACGTCTCGGTGGTCTGCTCAAGTATTACTATCGCAACGCCGCATAGTGCTGAATCGACCGGAGACCGCTTTTCTCATGCGCCATACTCCGCTACCGGTGCGCCAGAAATGTCCTTTTATGAGTTACATCGGACACCATCCATCAGGCATGGAACCGATTCTCGTTCGAGATCTGTCGCCCATCAGCAGCAAAACCACTTGGATTCACTGATCTTCGACGTCGGCTGAATATTTTTACGATATGGGCTGAACAATAATTTGATTAAACTTGGCAAAGAAATTGGACGTGTCCCACTGGTCACGTCGAGGTGTTTCCTCTTTTTCACGGCAGCCGGGGTTCGTGAAATCAGGGTAACTGTCCCATCCAGAGGTCGCTGGCTCCGTACCCAGCGGAGCGATTTGACTGGAACAGAAACGACTTTCCATCGTGTAGAAGTTGCGGGATGTCGTACGCCGCTTCGCTTTCCGGAAAAAGACGCCGGGGAGGAGCCCAGTCGCTGGTATTGTCGGGTCGTGTTGTGAGAAAGATC
>JAGQQC010000416.1 GCA_020426395.1 Planctomycetaceae bacterium | reverse complement strand
TTATGACAAAGAAAAACTGGAAGAGCGTATCGCGAAGCTTTCCGGAGGTGTTGCCCAGGTGAATGTCGGAGCAGCTACTGAAAGCGAAATGAAAGAGAAAAAAGCCCGCGTCGAAGACGCCTTGCACGCAACACGTGCTGCTGTCGAAGAGGGAATTCTGCCTGGTGGTGGTGTCGCCCTCTTGCGTGCGTCACGTAATGTGAAACCGGGCAAAATTTCTCACGACGAAGAAGTCGGATACAACATCATTCTGCGTGCCTGCCGCGCTCCGCTGACCCGCATCGCCGATAACGCTGGCGTCGACGGTAGTGTGATCTGCGAAAAAGTCGCCGAACTGGATGGTAACCAAGGTTACAATGCCGCTGATGACAAGTTCGAGGACATGGTCAAAGCTGGTATTATTGATCCAACCAAAGTCACCCGGACTGCTCTGCAGAACTCTGCTTCGGTATCAACTCTGTTGTTGACGAGCGATGCCCTGATTGCAGAAAAACCGGAATCGGGTAAAGGTGGCGGAGACAGCGATCTCTACTAAGCCTGGAAATGCCCTACTGAGTGAAAACTCAATTGGGTGAATACTGAAGTCATAAAAGAAACCGGAAGTGGTCAAAATGATCGCTTCCGGTTTTTTATTTCACCAGAATTAGTTCATGCTGGTGATTCGTTTCCAATGCGAACGAGAATTATCATCCAGGTCATCAAGTAGCACGAGAGTTTGTTCATCAAGAGAATCAATCTTGCGGTCCCGTTTCGTGCCGTAGTTTTCCTTGATGTAATTGAAGGCCATTTCCGGTTCACCGGACAGGGATGTAAAGATCGCTCGACCCTTTTCCACCGTCCAGTTAATTTGCATCACGACCTTGTCACCAAAGAGAGCCGCGATGACGGAATCAATTTCCACTGTTAACGTGCCGGTTCCATCATCTTGCAGCACCAAGGTCTGTTTGACTTCTTCTTGTCGTGACCAGGTGCCTCGCAGTTTCTGTTTCAGTTCATCATCCGTGGGTGATAAAGTTTCCGGAATGATTTCTTGATGGGCGACGGTTTCGATATTCAATGAAACCGGATGTTGAACTTCCGGCAATGGGGCTTCCGTACCGAAAATAGCTCCCATGATAAAATTGACTGCGAACCAGCCGAAAATAAATCCGATCACTCCAGCAAAGAGAGTGAGGATCGTGCCCAGAGTCTTGGAATTAGAAGACTTGGGATCTTTTTTATTCGGAGCTTTTTTATTCTTTTCCGGCATACTTAGAGCCTCTGATCGACGGAAGAAGAGTAAGAAGTTTACAGGAGAGCATTAAAAGCCGATACGTATGGCTGTTCCTGCAAGTAACATTGATCTATTCTCGCGGTGGATTTGGTGAAGGTCAATGGCAATACTAATTCGAGTCACGGGAAGTCTGCTTCAACGGGGTTGCTCTTTTTTCAAGTTGATTTGGTCTGATGATTAGTTCATTTCTGCAACAACTGTATGCCGGATGCCGTCAGGCCGGGATGGCGGAAGGTGCTGTGCTGATTGGACTTTCAGGGGGACCCGATAGTGTGGCTCTCATTCGGGGGTTGATGAATCTCCGAGAAGAATATTCGATTGAAATTCATGCAGCGCATTTGAATCATCAATTGCGGGGAGAGGAATCGGATCAGGATGCCGATTGGGTGAAGCAGTTTTGTGAGCAAAACAAAATCCCACTCACCCTGAAAAGTCTCCCTGTCGCAGAATATGCCAGAGAGAAACGACTTGGGATCGAAGAAGCGGCACGGCGGGTCCGTTATGAATTTCTGAATGAAACCGCCAGTGAACTGGAATGTCGCCAGATTGGACTGGCGCATCATGCGGATGACCAGGTGGAGACCGTCCTGCATCATTTTCTGAGAGGAACGGGCTTACGTGGATTGGCGGGAATGAAAATGCGCCGCCAGTTAAATGAGAAGTTAGTGTTAGTCCGACCGATGTTGGGGATTCGTCGGGCGGACATTGTGGCGGCATTGAAGGAGTGGGGGCAGGTATGTTTGCAGGATAGTACCAACAGCGAAACGCATTACACTCGCAATCGGCTGCGATTGGAGCTGCTGCCCAAATTGGAACAGGATTATAACAAACAGGTGACCGAAGCCATTCTGTCGTTGAGTCGGCAGGCGCGCGAGAGTCAGGAACTAATGCAACATGACGCTGATCAATTACTTGATCAGGCGCTGGCGGAACAATGTGAAACCTTCTGTCGCATTTCCAAGCTATCGTTGCAAGGTAAACCTCGACATTTGATTCGGGAAGCGTTCGTTCAACTGTGGCGGCGGCAAAACTGGGCACGTCAGCAGATGAATTTTACCCAATGGGACCGCTTGGCGGGAATCGCCCTTGGGGAGGCAGAAGGGGGAACCTTTCCCGGTCCGGTTGAGGTAAGACGGGTCCGTAAGGAACTGCATCTAACCTGCTCGGGGAATTAATCCTCTGTTCGATTTGATCAATTACCGAATGGAGAACGCCGGACAGGGACGAACATCTCCCGGTTCGAATTGTTGTAAGGTGGGGGAACCTGGTTTCGATCCGGGGAGTATGGTTCCGGAAGCGATTCGACTTCTTCTGCTCTCCACGATTGAGATATCCGCTGTGGGTCTAGACGGGCCCCGATTTCCCGCGGCGCGGACCGGGCGGCCTGCGAATTGGAATTCATGCGGGGAATTCTCAGTTTCATCCCGACACGGATATCGTGAGGGCTTTTCAGAACATCCCGGTTTGCTTCGAAGATTTGCATAAATTTATTCGCGCTCCCCAGATAACGGGCCGAGATTCCGGATAACGTTTCTGCCTTACGGACTTCGTGTATCAACAGGGTATCTTGGCTGAGTGGTGCGATGGCTTGTTCCTCAATTGGGCGGGAACCCGAGCGGGATTGTGATACCGATCGCGATGTGGAGGGCCAGTCTCGATTTTGGCGTTGTTGGTCCCTGTTCATTGTAGAGGATGTGTCTGCTGAACCGAACGGATCAAATTGTTCCTCCATCGTCACGATCGAGTTGTTCAATCGAGGACGGGGGACGTCATTTCGATGGTTTTGGTTTTGGTAAATGTCCTGACGAGCCATGTGATCGTAGTTGGAATCGTTGCGGTTGGAATTTGTCCGGTCGTTCGATTCATTTAACAGCTCGGGATAAGCGGTAAAGCTGGCTTCATTATTAAACGGGGAATGACGTCCGTGATCGCGAGATGAGTTGAAATCATCGCGAGCGGTTAGATTATCCATCCGAGACGAGTTTTCCCGGCGGTTATCAAGAGAACTGTCCCAACCGGAATTATGTTCGGGAACGTAATAATTCCTGGACGGTTCTCGCCCGGAGGAATTGGCCATTCTATCCTGGTTCCGATCTGATTGATCGGGATTGGGGGCCAGATCGAATGAATCATTCCAGTCGGGAGAGCGATGTGATTGGCTGACCTGCCGAGTGAACGCGTCGTTCTGATCGCGATCGCTCTCAAATGAGCGGGCATCTCGGGATGAGCTGAAATCGAACGGATCCCGATCATCATTTCGCGAACTGGCGATATCCTCGCTATGTCGACTGCGGGAGGGGAGGGGAGTTTGTTGTTGAATTACCGGGCTTTGCGGTTTGCCTCCGGTAAATGCCCCTTCAAAGAAAGAGCCTTCCGATAAACGGGAGAGATCCTGCTTGAAGCAAAATGCGGTACCAATTCCAATAACCAATAAGGCTAACGCCAGACCTAATTTTTTGTCGCGATGCATGGTGGATTGCCTCTACCTGAGCATGAGTTTTCATGCCGATTCGCGACAAACGAAAGGGTTCATCCACTTTCGTGAGTGCCAATCAGACATGAGTCTGAAACAGACTGTTTCGGACACTAGAAACGACTCTCTTCCCACAACCACTGTTCCTCACAACCATTGAAGGTTCCCTGAACAAGAGGTGTTGGAGTAAGAATCTTTGACAAAACAGAGTTCCTTGTGGAATTCTGTTTTTGACGACTCTAGTGGATGCTCCGTAATCCACATTTTTTACAAGCAACTGCCGGAATTCGCTCCTTTCGCTAGGCAGGCTGCGAGTAACAATCGATCGCGTCTGGAGAGTGCAACTGTTGTGAACAGGCTGTTCTCTCGAAGACTTATTGTTTCCGGCGAAACGATTTCACCGGACAAGAAGTCAGACCACAACCGGGTCCCTCACGATTAACA
>JAGQQC010000415.1 GCA_020426395.1 Planctomycetaceae bacterium | reverse complement strand
CTTTGTGCCGACTGCCTGATTTTGTCATCCCCGGCCAGCGAACGATAAATGGCATCCGGTACGATTCTTCATACATGAAGCGTTTATCGAACCAACCATGTTCGCCGAGATAGAACCCCTGGTCTGATGAGTAAATGACAATTGTATTATCCGCCAGTCCGGATTCGTCCAGATAATCAAGTACCCGGCCGATATTGTCATCCACCGAAGCGATACAGCGGAGATAGTCTTTCATATAACGCTGGTATTTCCAACGAACGAGTTCCTTGCCCGACAAATTCTGGGCACGAAATTCTTCATTCTTTGGTCCATATGCGGCATTCCATTTTTCAAGCTGGTCCTTCGTCAGCCCTTTCGGCGGAACCAGTTTCAAATCTTGCTCGTTCAAGTCTTTGGCGACGGACATTTCCTGTTCCCGGGCAGGACGTCCCCGGGTCGCGTAGTCATCAAACAGGGTAGGGGGCTCGGGAATCGTGACCTCATCGTACATATGCAGGTAGTCCGGACCAGGTTGCCAGTTCCGGTGAGGCGCTTTGTGTTGATACATCACCATGAAAGGTTTGTTCGCATCCCGCTTTTCTTTAATAAAGTCTAATGTCAAATCGGTAATGATGTCGGTCGTGTAGCCTTCATGTTTGACCTTTTGACCATTTCGAATCATCTGCGGGTTATAGTAGGGACCTTGCCCGATCAGGACTTCGTACTGATCAAAGCCGGTCGGTTCCGTTTTCAAGTGCCACTTCCCAAAGATTGCCGTTTGATACCCTGCTTTCCGAAGTAGCTTGGGAAAAGTGAGCTGACTTCCATCAAAGCGATCTCCATTATGTTTGAACCCGTTTAGATGGCTATGTTTGCCTGTCAGAATAACTGCCCGTGAAGGTCCGCAAATGGAGTTCGTGCAGAAACAATTCTCAAAGACAGTTCCCCCAGCGGCGATTCTATCGATGTTCGGAGTCTTGTTGATCTTCGATCCGTAACAGCTAATGGCCTGCGCGGCATGATCGTCTGAGAAGATAAACAGGATGTTCGGTTTATCTGTGGTCTGTAGCGGAGTCTGTTTCGTAACAGGATCTGCGGCAAAAAGAACCGGCTCTCCCACGATAACCAGACCAACCACCACCATCGACCAGAAAAAGAGCAGGGCGCGCGTAAACATTTTGAAAACCTCAATTCATGCAAATCGACTGGTCGAAATGAACCACATCCCGACAGGAAAAAGCGGATGTTTTCTGTAACTTTTTGTTGATATTCAAGATACAAGAGACCCCGCTGTGCAGGCAAGGGAGTAGCGGCGCGGCCTTCAATCCGACGATCCAGCGAAATCAGTCGATTGCCTGCTCCAGCTTTACTGATTCCTTCGGGATATTGACCTCAAACGTCATCATCCTGCAGTACTGCTTGAGACTGTTTTTACCGCAGAATGCCTTCTTTTCACTGCGTCAACCGCATGCAAAGAAAGCTGCCCAAGTCACCAAGACCAATTCACGAATCCAGGTCAAAGTGACAGAGTCAGGAAATGCATTCCCGGTTTACACTTTCGCACAGCTTTTCGCGAAAGAGGCTATCGACTTCCACCACTTAACAGGTGGAGTCCTTGCAACCAGAATCGATTGTCCGCATTGGAGAATTTACAGAAAAGAATAAGTTAATGCATTCAGCATCGTGTCATAATTGCAATTGCTGCGGGCGATCTTTTTTTTCTGTCACACCTAACCAGATGGCAGTATTGAATTTGCAATCAAACCGGAATGCCCGGATGGAGATTGGCATCCCACTTGCTTTACACAGGAGTACCCCAAGAGGGAACTCAAATTAACTGACTGCTCTGATCAATCAATAAGCAGTCCCCAGTGTAAACAAGATTCAGGAAGTTCTTCATCATGAGAAATAACGTAACCACCACCGCTTCCCATAAAGTGACCCGCCGTATCGTCGCCGCAGATGGTTATCTCGATTTGAGATTACCCATGCAGGCGATTGAAGAATTGGCCGCCATTGAAGCGGCTGGTGACATGCAACCCGCTGTCGACTATGTCATGGGTCAAGCTTTGATGATGCAGCAGCGTTTTGATGACGCCATCGAAATTCTCCAACGGGCCGCGGAAAATATTCCCGTCCCATTCAGTCAATTCGCCTGGAACCTGTTGGCCGAGTGCCTGCGGGAACAGGGACAGCACGAATTGGCCGAAGTCGTCGATTACTTCGCCGAAGAGCCACCTGAACTTGTCGTGCAACATGCCGAAATGATGGGCTACAACGAATTCGACGAGATGGACGATCTGAACTGGTAATCTCAGAGTCAGGAAATCTGCGGAACCGTAAACCCTGAGAAGCGGAACCCGGCAGAGTATTCTTGCTCCCCGTTTTCCTCTCAGAGTGCTTCTCGCAAGCGGAATTCGGATCAACAAACATGACAGAAAATCTTAGCAGACAAGATGTCTGCTTCTGGGAAACCTGCTTAACCTTGCCGTTCTGTGAGCCAGAAAACCGCTACACATGAACAAAACAACACATCTCTAGCCGATTTGCTCTAGGCCTATCTTGGCTGCCTGGCTATAGTTCGCACCTCTCTCCTAACTTCGTCCTGCCTCCACCGGGATTATTGATCGGGTCCATTTTTCGGACAGGTCTTTTCAGGCGATCCTCTCGCTTGACTGATTTTCTTATTTCGGCAGCCAGAAAATTTCTGTCGCCTCCGGAATATCCCACCAGAAATTCTTATCCCCAAATACGAAATTCCTGCCGAACGGCTTGCGTCAATATCCGCGCAAGATCCCAACCGTTTTCAGAATTAACGCATCATGAATATATACCGGGCCAGTTTGCAATCACGTGGTTACCCGAGGGCAGGGGACCGCTCACACCTTCATTCTGAAAACCGAAGTCACTGCTTTACTTTGGTTTTGATAACGATTGTGTGCCTTCTCCAATTGTTCCTCCTTTCCGGCTGCGGAACTACACTTAGCCGGAATGCAACAGACCAGTTGACCGCGTCCGATGCCGTCGATCGAGCAGTCGCTTCGATCGATTTTACTCCGTTAGCCGGGCGGAAAGTTTTTCTGGATGATAAGTATATCGTTCCAGTGAAAACGATCGACTTCGTTAATAAGGAATACATCGTCAGCACACTCCGGCAACAAATTATCGGTTCGGGTTGTTATCTGCAGGAGAGCAAGGAAGAGGCTGAGATCATTCTTGAAGCGCGCGTCGGCACCTTGGGCGCCGACGGACACGAAATCATCTATGGAATTCCGCCGAACAATCTTTCGAGCGTCGCCTCCTCCGTCATTCCGACTGCACCAACCTTGCCTTCCATCCCCGAAATGGCGTTCATGAAAAAGAACTCACACTCGGCTTCGTCCAAAATCGGCGTGTTCGCTTACGACCGAACCACTCGCGAAGCGGTCTGGCAATCTGGTTTGGCAAAATCAGAGAGTACAGCGAAAAACATGTGGGTTTTCGGAGCCGGCCCGTTTCAGCGTGGTGAAATTTATAACGGAACCAAATTCGCAGGTTCCAAACTGGAATTCAACGAAACCAACGAACTTAATGTGGTGAAGAACACGGAAGAAGTAGAAAATCTCCATTCGCGAAAAACATTCAAACAGAATTCCCCCCCCGAAGGATTGTTACTCTCCCAAGGCCATGTCCAACTAGCTGCTATTGGCGATGAACCGGTCGTAATTGGCGAACTGACCGCAATCGACCGGGACCGTAACGATCAGCACAAGTTCGAACTGGTGGAAGGGGAAGGCGCGGAAGACAACGGACTCTTCCAGATTCGAGTGCGTTCCCTGGAAATCAAGCCAGACGTCGAACTGGGGTCGATCGAAAAAGAAGTATTACACGTCCGCATTGCAGTCAAAGATGCGGTCTCGGAGTACCAGGAAGAGTTTGAAATTCCTGTGGAAAAGGTAGGGATTCAACTACTCTCTGCAGAAGAGGCTGTGCCCCCGAGCAGTAATTCCTCCTCCGAATCGACAGAACAGAGAGCCGACCGCAATACTGAACCTGGTCCCTCTAATGATGGTGTGACCTCAATCGGCCCATCGACCACGGAAGAAAATCAGTTCGATCAACCTCCAACACTTCCGGAAACTTGAAATTCTTGAGTGCCAATGGAAACCAGACAGGGTTTTGCCTGAGTTAGCACTTGCAGAATAATAAGTTAGGTCGATCGGCGTAGAATCGGCAAAC
>JAGQQC010000414.1 GCA_020426395.1 Planctomycetaceae bacterium | reverse complement strand
TGCTAATAGAGCGGCAACGTGTCGGACCCAATCAGCGCATGCTCAAAAGTGAAGCATCGTCTCGTCCGGAGACCTCCAGTGCTGGATAACGAGCCGACCACCTCAAAGTAACTTAGCTCGATGAGACTATATTTATAACGGAGGTGTTTTCTCCAACATCATGTTAGAAGATCCCAACTCTGACTACTCCCTATTGCTTGAACCGCCGGAAAACTTCCTCTTCAACGGTGAGATTGAAGAGGATACAGGTGGAAATCTACGCGCGATACGGAACTTTCGGATTTCGAACTTTTCATGGTTATTGTTGGGAGTAAGCCCCTTCGTTCTGGGATATTCATGGTGGATACTGGGAGTTTTTAGACCGATTGATTTCGATGCCTCAGGCATTGTCGACCTGCTGATCAGACTAATCTACATTGGCATGAGTCTGATCGCGATTCTCTTCGTTCCCATTTACGAATGGTGGGGAAATCGACAGGCGAAAAAGAAAGGTCACGTCTGCCTGAGATGCAACCGCGAAGGGGAGGTTCAAGTTCCGGTCTGGGAACGAACATTCCACAAAGACCAACCAGTGTTCCTCGAACTGGTTCAAGATTTCACCAGCGAATACATCCTGCTTCCACAAGATCATTTGAATCGTCTACAGGGCAATCGCCCCATGCAATTACCGATTCAGATGATCGAGCTCAACTACATCATCCCAGAAGAGGGAAACTTAATGAGGTATCCTCTGTTCTGCTCAATGAATGGGGGAAAGATCATTGAACTGGGCAAACGTCTCTCGGACAAAACCGGTTGGCCGCTGTTCGTAAAAATTGGAACGAAATTGCCCGAGCAGATTCTGAATAAAGATTTGCTCCAATTGAAAGCACAACTGGAGAACGATCAGCATCCTTATTCGGAACCCGATTACACGGATGCCTTGAGTGAGGAGTACCGTCTGGAAAAACGGGAACGGGCACTTAAGTTTCAGGCCCAACGCACGACAAGCACTCGAGATGTATTGAATAAATACCGACCTACTTTTTGGATTCTCAGTCTCTGTTGTTTCGCCGGGGGATTGTGGTTGCTTTGTTCCTCCTTCCACTGCTATCAGAAGATTGCCGAGAGCCAATCCTGGCCATCAACACCAGGTAGAATCAGCACCGCCGAGATCATAGAGACTGGGGAGAAAAAAAAGAAAAAGTTTATTCCTGTAATTGAATATCAATATACAGTGGAGGCCAATGGTTACGTCAGCGACATTATTGAAATCTGTCCACGCCGACGCAGCAGTCAGGCTGCCGCCGAAGAAATTGTGGAACGATATCCCGTAGGGAAGAAAGTTGAAGTCTACTACAACCCGGTAAATCCAAAGATTGCCGTTCTCGTTCGGGGGAATAAAAAATCGGCTGATGAAGATCGTAATGCGGGAATCTTTTTGAGCATACTTGGCTTTTTGACTTTTCCGAACTTGCACCAAGCTTTGCTCTCACTATTCGGAAGAAAAGGTCCTTGACCTTAAACCTGAAGGCAGGAGCTATGTTTTTCCGCTTCATCACGACGATTCTCCCTAAACTGTTTCTCCTCGGCTTTTTGTTAACCGGAGTCGAATTCTTCACTCCGATGAGCGAATTGCGTTGGTACGGAATGGGAGGCCGATATCTCTTGTCATTTATTGGCGTTATGGGAACGTTGATCACGATACGAGTCTGGTTTGATCGAGAGTTCACTTGTCCTCTGTGCGGTGGTCGGGGACCGATACGTTGGGTTTTGCATCGATTGCGTCCAGTTCAAGCGGCGCTGGATTGCGAGCGGTGTGGGGTTGTTCGACCTGTCAATGAGTTGATCCGTTTTGGTGTCACAACCGAGCCGATTGAAGAACCGTCCCTCGTCCCCGTGCCGCCTAATTATTTGTGGCTGCACCGACTCACCGTTCGTCTGTTGTTTATCACGGTCGTTCTCTCATTTTCAGCTTTGCCCGTTTACGTGTGGAAATTGGCCGGTTTTGAAATCGTTCTGTTACTGATATTGTTTACCAGTTTCCTGTTGTCGATTGTCTACGTTCTGAAATTGGGAAAGGTACGCCTCAACGGGGTCGATATGTGTCGTGAAAACTACCCAATTCGCATCTATCTCGTCGAAATAGTTTTTCTGAGTGGACTCATTTTATTCAGCGTAGCAGTGATGTTTGTGGAACATTAAATCGAGCAATGGAGAATAGTGCATGGAGTCTGTGCCTACCTGATTTCGATCCCAGATCCTGCCGTAGTTATTTACACCGTGTGATCAGAATTTCCCAAAACCTTTGGACAATGCAAAGGCAATCGCTCCCATTGCTGCGGCAATAATCGATACTGCGTACACCCACTTGCGAGACCTCAATTCGGACGGCTTCTGTTTGAATACCTTTTCATCGGAAAGATAACAGAGTGTCTTCCGTGCCTGTTCGTGATGGCCGGAAGCAAACTGCCGCAGGGCTGTCGATACCGAGTGTTCAACCTGCTCGGTTAACTCCTCTCGATTAAGATTGTGTGCTGTCAGCTTCTCGATGTCTCGGATATCGTTATCGGTGAACCAAGCCCGGCAGATCCCTTCGGCGTTTATCTCTATCGTTGACAGACGACTGAACAAAACAAAAATTTCTCGATAGAAGTTGGTTCTGGCACAGGGGAGAAAAAGCTGCAAGTAGCTACTCCTCAGACGATAATGTTTAATCAACCAGTTTTCTCCGAGGAACTTCGCGAACTCGATGAGCTGATCGTTGCTGATCGACTTTTCTAACGGGTCCGCCTGTGCCTGCGGGGCGAGCCCTCCCGTAGCGGCGCGAAGGAACAAATTGTAGTCCCTACGGGACGGCATCGAATCGCGAGCCAGATACAGTCCGACATTGGCCACGAGCATGGCGATCATAAACACCCCGAAATGAAATTCGAAAAAACCGATCAGGACAAAGGCGATAAACTGGAGCACAATCGTCGCCAGATTGGCCAGGCTGAATCCCGATTTGTTCACGCGGACCTGGATCAACGCCAAACTGATTCCATAGAGGGCGTAGACCGCAAGGAGTTGAAACACCCCCATTATTCCGAACATATTGGTGACAATACCGGTCACCAGAAGAACGACGATGATCGCGATGAAAAGCTGCACCGGATGCGCCTTTGCCAAACGGCGGCGGAATTCGTGCTGTTCTCCCTCCTGGAAATTCGCTGCCTGACTTTGGGAATCGGCTGAGACCATCAACCACATTGGAAGAAACGAAAGGGTTTGGATGACCACGCCCACCAGCGGTTTTATCAGAAAACCAAATACAGTATTGAGTGGCCCCAGTTTTAAGGTGGCGCCCAGAGGAAGCGAACCTGGCAAGGCAGCCATGATTGCTGGAGCCAGACTGTGTGAAGGTCGGATCTCTTCAAGAGCGTCGCCCAGACGTTTTTCTAACTCTCCTCTCAGTTCGGCCCGGGCCCGGCTTAAGCGGGCCTTGACTGCCGATTCCGACAGCCCCAGAGATTCGGCCACTTTTTTGACACTTTGTCCCTCCAGATAAAAGAGCGTCAACACCTGCCGGTGATTCTCCGTCAAATCACCAATCGAGGTCTCCAACTCTTCAGTCAGATTGTTGGGGGTCTCCTGCAGACGAGCCTCAGGCTGTAGTTCCCACTGTTCCCGGTTATTTAATTCCTTTGCCCGTTTCCTGCGAATCGTCCGACTAATATTAGAAGCAATGGTCGCTATCCAGGATCGAAATTTTGCCGGGTCGCGAAGAGTCGCCAGGTAACAATAGGCTTTCACGAAGGTCTGCTGAGCAGCTTCTTCGGCCAGATCGAAACTCCCCAGTTCACTCCAGGCAAGGCCAAACACGAGACGGTCATATCGTGAGATTAACGTTTCAAACGATTGACGTTCTCCAGCGAGCACTTGATTTACAAGCTGGTCGTCCGGGACATTTGAATCAAAAACAGAGTTTGGCATACAGTCGGCCTCTTAAAGTCAAACCAGAGAATCTTTACTATAAGACTTCGGTGACCAGAAAGGTTACAGACATTTTCATCCATTTCAGAACATTTATCATTCCAACTCCATAAGCTCTCAGCCATCTGGTATTCAGACGAGGCGGTCACGAATTCGTCTGCCGTCACGAACCTGAACTCGTTCTGTTATGTCTTTTCTGGTAAAGCAGAAGAGATAAATCAATTCACTAAAAAGCGAGAAGAGAGCAT
>JAGQQC010000413.1 GCA_020426395.1 Planctomycetaceae bacterium | reverse complement strand
GTCGCTCGCGACGTTTTACTTCTGCATCCATACGGCGTTGTCTTTCCTGCTCGTCCTGTGGTTTGCCGGACGGGGGCATTGAACCATTTCCCATGAGATTTTCTCCTGTCGATTGAAGGCTGGACAGTCTGACTGTCCTCAATTATTCGAAGGACAACATCGCCCTTCGGAAAAGTGCATCGAAAGGCGAACGTCAATCACAGGAGACTTTGGTAAACACTCCTCACTAATAAAAAAGGAGCGCCGAACCAAGGCCGCATCAGCCACCCTCGCCAAAGGGCACACGAAACAGCACCTGGCCGACGCCCCGAACGGGGCGCGGCTTTCAAGGGTACTGCTTTCGTGTCAGGAGTCCGGGGACTCAGGTTGGCGATTTGGCTGATAGCAGATCTTGACGCTCGCGCGTCATGTCAAATTGTATTGGTCTTTTTCAAGTCTGATTATTGAGGGTGAATTCTCCCTGAAACATTAAGGTCAAAAAAGGCTTTTCTCGATACCTGCATCTTAATCAGGTGGATGCAGAGAGTCTATTCAGAAAATGATTGGAACTCCCTCCCCTTTCATGAGAATCGATTGGTTATCGGGTTCCCAGAATTTCCTCCAATCGCCGACAATAATTCCGATAACAGTCCCTGCTTCCGAGAAACACGATTCCTTCCATGATCAGAAATAGCCCACACCACCACCAGCTCTCAAACGATTGGGACCAGGCATACGCAGTAAATGGTACCGGCAACGCGAGAAACAAATTTCCGTGAAACTGATGAAACCGGAACTGGTTGGCGATAATAAACTCAATCGCGGCGATATTCTCCTGCAGTTCCTTGTAATTCCAGTTTGCCTGCCGGATTCCCGTCCACTGGTGGAATAAATCAAGCGTGTGTCGCCGCACGGTATTGAGGACCACGCCAATTCCCAGTGAAGCGACGGTCACATATAAAAATCCGGCGATGGTCGGTGCTTCGGCAGGATTGACGGCCAACCAACCCTGGACGGTTACTGACAAAAACCCGATCCCATATAACGTCACGAATCCAGGGAGGATATAAGCGATCAGAATACCGAAGTTCTGGTGGGAAATGGTTTTCATGCTAGCGTGGATAGCATATTCATTTTCCGTAGACAAAAACTTTACTTCCACAGACCGGGCATGGTACATCTGGGTCATGAAGCATTCCTACGTTGGCATCATTTCCCGCACAGGGCTCGAACTCTTTCTTCCGGAGAACGAACATCTGCTCCGATTTCTCGAACGGCGGGCCTATCGCAACCGCCCCACAAATTCGATCTGTATCTGGGCGGTAGTGACAGATTCTGTCGGATATATCATCCGTGATCTACTTGAATCGGGGTTGACCGCTGAAGCCTTTACTCTGCTACAAACAATGGCCGACGACTGGGGAACTATTTGTCCCCAGCAGACAGAACCTGTCACGATTTGTTACAGCTAACGACCTTGCACCTGCTCTAAAAATAGGATGACCTTCTGGCTTTCCTATGTTACACCAACTCTCCTCTGGCTCTTTCACAACCGCATCCGGAAAAGAATTCCCCGTCACTTGTGCTCACAGGTGCTGTCCCCATTTGTGACCACAAGCGGCGGTGGTGCTATTTAAGCAAGGTTTTTGTAACCGATTGAGTCAATCTCAAGAACTCCCGCAAACCGAAACCGCACAGTTGATGATCTACATCAATTGTGCGGTTTTGTGTTTGTATTGTTCTTTTTTGAAATGGAGGATTTTTCTCATGGTTGATTTGATTGCGGCTCATAACGAGCTTTTTAGACGGAGTCCGGATGAATGCTTTGCCACCCTGCCGGACCTGAAAACTTTTTGTGAGCAACAAAAGGAAGCATCAGAGGAGTGCTGGCATTTACCGCAGAAAGCAAAACCGCTGGCCCAGGCGGACAATATGGTGCTTCAGATTGAAGACGAAACGGAATTTCAGTTGAATGACTGGTCATTCAGTCAGCTTTGTCGGTTAGCGGGTGTCAGCCGGGATACGATTAACCGTCTCTCGGCGGATACCGCCAGCCGCGCATTACGCGAAACACTTCCCAGTGCCTATAAGCCGATACAGTTCCTGACGACAGGCTCACAGGTTCGCTCATTGCACGGGGTCAGTTATACCCGGCTCTGGAATGCCAATCTGTTACAAGTTGTCTCAAACGTGGCCACGGATTTTCAGGCTGCCCAGCAAGCGAGAACGGGGGGAACCGGTCTCTACTGTGGAGAACAGGACCTGTTCTGTTTCTTAATTGATCCGACTGGCTGGATTGAGATCGATAACGAAGCGTTTGCTCCCGGATTTTTTATCTGGAACAGCGAAGTGGGTAAACGCTCGCTCGGGATTCAGACGTTCTGGTTTCAGGCCGTCTGCGGCAATCATATCGTGTGGGATGCGGTCGAAGTAATCGAGTTCACTCGGAAACACACCACCCGAGTTGATGAAGGTCTCCAGGAGATAGAGCGCCTCATCGAAAACCTGGTGGCGAAACGAGAAGAACGTCGGGATGCGTTCTACACCGTGATGCACAAAGCGATGCAGGAAAAACTGGGAGCCGATGCGGAGGAAGTCTGTAAGAGGCTTCTGAAGCAGGGCATTCCCCGCGGCCTGGCAGACAAGGCGATTGAAATTGCCCAGGAACAGGGCCGGTTTACAATCTATGCCCTTGTCGATGCGCTCACCCGGTTATCTCAGCAGACCTCCTACATCGGCAATCGCACGGAGATGGATGCCAAAGTCGCCAAATTACTCACGCTGGTCTGTTGAATCGGAGAGGACGTCAATTATGGCTTACCTCGAACTATTCAATGGTCGAACCGATCCTAATCAGGAAATGCAGGATTGGGGAGTCGAAGGACCTGTATTCGGCCCTTATCCCTGGTTCCACACGACTTACCAGTGTGAAATTCAGTTCGGTGAATCGGGCCTCCTGAAAATTCAAGATGACCTGATTTACTACGACGGCATATTCTATGGTGACTGGCTCATTTTCGATGACCTGATCGGTGCCTATGCCTCAAGTCGCCTGAAAAAGTTTGATCCAGAACTGGCCAGGTTACCCACTCAGAACGGCAGTCCATCGAACTCTGAAACTTTGTAGTTTTCACTCAAGGGCTCCTGTGTTATCCCCCGTGATTTGAAGTTCAACTCTGACTTTTTTTAACAAAGGAATTACTGATGCCTGATGACAAAAAACGACCTGTCCATGAAATTCGCCTCGGTCGCATTAAAGCGGCGATCTGGGAGAATGCAACCGACAATGGAAAACGTCACAACGTGACGTTAACCCGGTTGTACAAGGATGGTGACCACTGGAAAGACACAACCAGTTTTGGACGGGATGATCTCCCCCTGCTCTGCAAGGTCGCGGATCAGGCCCATAGCTGGATATTCAATCTGACAGGAGATCCACCCGCTGGGGAGGCTTTCTAATCAAGTAAGCTGTTCCTGATTATCTGACAACAGGAACAAACTTACCGGATCGCGGTTTTTCAAAGGAAACACCACCCCGATCCGTTTTTATGAGTTTCGAGTTTGAAAAATGTCTGACTTGCCATTTATCCTATTTGCGTTGATCCTCATCTTCGGATACCCAAACACCATGCTCTATCTATTTCTCTCGTATGTCGCGCTACTGATACTGCTCCGCTGGTAGTAACAAAACGATATACACTCTCCAATCTCTGCGATTCCGAGTGGAGTAAATTTCGATCACACTTCCTGTTCGAATTCGACACAATCCAATCATGCTTCCCGAATAATTTCGTGTTGATTCCAATTTCTGCGTAAATCAGCAACTCATACCACCCTGCAATTAACGCTGGACAAAAGACGTTATTCAGCGTTAACTGGCGGAGTGATCAAAACTCGCAGGACGGTGATTACCGAGTGGAATTATGAGTCAATTGATGAATTGAAGTTAGGAGCAAATGATTGAAATACCTGGAAGTCGCATGTTATCTCAAACAGACAACACCAAATTCAGGATCTGATGGACAGAGAAAGCAAAGACTTGGTAACTCAAGCAAATCTTACAGAGGTCAATTCTGATTCACACTCATTTCCTCCTCTCATTGAACGAGGTGGCCTCGCTGCTCGATTTACCTGGGAAGAATTCTTTGAAGGAAGAATCCGCAACAAACATACTCGGGTAGCATACCGACGAGCCGTAGACCGTTTTTTCAGTTGGTGCCAGGA
>JAGQQC010000412.1 GCA_020426395.1 Planctomycetaceae bacterium | reverse complement strand
TCGGCGAGGACAAAATTCGATTGGCCCATCAGTCCCAGCAGACTTCCAGCAGCACATCCGGCTGTCATTTGCCCCAGAAAATCTCGTCGGTTCAGCATAGTCGGTTTCTCCCGGAATGATTCGTTTCACGGCCTATTCGAGATCTCACTGCTTATTCAAGATCTCACTACAGAGTCGAGATCGCGATGATTTCGCATCTCATCCTAACGTGAAGGAGAGTGGAAATGGTATTTTTTTCGGCCAGCGGCACCCCGTTCCGGGGATTACCAATAAAAAAACACCCCGCATGCGGGGTGTTTTTGGAATGTCGAAGCCGTTCGTTCGATTAGCGGGCCGAGATCGGCAGGTAGGGACGTTCCGCCTGACCCGTGTAATTCGACGAGGGGCGGATGATCTTGTTGTCCGCCCATTGTTCGAGAACGTGGGCACACCAACCGGCGATGCGGCTGGCGGCGAAGATGCAGGTGAAGAGTTCCTTCGGAATGCCCATGTAATATTGGAGGCTGGCTGAATAGAAGTCGACATTGCAGTTCTTGTTGATCAGCGGTTTGATCGTCTCTTCCATCTTTTCAGACATGTCGTACCAGACCGGATCCCCTTTTTCGATACCGAGTCGTTTAGAGAGGGATTTGAGGTGTCGTGCGCGAGGATCTTCAACCTGATAGACGGCGTGGCCGAAGCCCATGAATTTGCCTTTGTTCGCGCGAGTTTCCTGCACCCACTCTTCGACTTTCTCAACCGAGCCGATTTCATGGAGAGTTTTGATGACTTCAATATTGGCACCGCCGTGCAGTTTGCCTTTGAGAGCGCCAATCGCTCCGGTGATGGCCGAATAAATATCGCTGAGCGTCGCGGAAATCACGCGAGCGGTGAACGTACTGGCGTTGAAACCATGTTCGGCGTGCAGAATCAGCAGGAGATCCATTGCTTTGGTCTCATCTTCGGTCGGCTCCACTCCATTCAACATAAACATGGTGTTGGCAGCGAAACTGAGCCCCGGTTTCGGATCCAGAATTTCGTCTCCATCCCGATGACGACGAATCGCCGCAACTAAAGTGGCCATCAGAGAGGTCAACCGGATTGCTTTGCGGAAGTTCGCTTCGGTTGATTCGTCTTCCGCTTCGGAATCGTAGACACCGGCGATAGAAATTGCCGAACGAAGAGCCGTCATGGGAATGACATCCCGTGGCAAAGACTTGACGAATTCCTTCAATTGCGGAGGAAGTGTCTGGTACTCCGCCATTAATGCGGAGAACTCTTTCAACTCTTTCTCGTTGGGAAGTTCCCCCTTGAAGAGCAGATAAGCGACCTCTTCGAAATCGGTGTTCTCGGCCAGATCGTGAATGTTGTATCCACGATAAAGAAGAATTCCTTCTTCACCGCTAATATAACAGACCGAACTGTCTGCAGCCTTGATCCCCTTCAACCCCTTGGCAACATCGGGCTTCGCCTCTTTACCTTCACTCATGTCTTTATTTCTAACCTAACAATTGATTCGGGTTCTGAATGAACGGTTCTCTATTTATTATATTTCGTCCACTCGCCAGAGAGAACATCCCCGGCGACGGTTACGGTTATCGATTCCGGTCAGATTCCTTCAGCAGCGTTTCCCTCCGAGAACGCAACCGGAAGGGATTTTATCTGAGGAACTGCATCAAGCGGACAACGTTGCCAAGCCCGTTACTATCAAGGCAGCCACTATCGAGGCAGCCATTTTTGCCGACACACAGAAATGTGCTCTCTTCAGGGCTCGGTTGTACAGAATCGGGTCCACTTTCTGCCACATGCAGGGGAGGGTACTTAGATGACTATAGTACCGATTCGCATGCTCCGCTTCAAACAACTTGGATACAGTCTGTCTGAAACGGATAGAGAGCCCCAAGCTTCCTCCGCAACAGAGGCTCCCAATCCAAAGTTATAGTTCCCGCAAGGAATCCAGGAATCCGGAATTTTTCAAGCAGACGACTTCATCCCGGAAATGAGGACCATTTTTGCGGGTGTAAACGCATTTTCCATCAGGATGGCCTCTCGTTCCTCGAAAAGCGGGTTTCCTTGAAGGTTTTTCTGACGGGAAATACCTCAAACAAGCGACTGTACAAGAACTTCAAGACGGGCCTCGCTACATGAAACTGTCGCGAAGGCCAGCGAATCTCGTCACTTTTGGCATTCCACCTGTTGACCTGACAGGTAAAGGCTCCGAATAATTCGGAAGTCGATTGCGGTACTGAAGTTTCACTTCCAACAGGAATTGCTGGCCGGTTTCCGGCAAGCCGTTTCTGGGGACAAGAAGTTCCGGGATCGTCGGCCTGAGAGGACTCTGTACAGAAGGATAGAAATCACTCGTTTCCGTGAACCTTGAGAAAAATCTGGAAAACAAGCCTGTTTTTTTCAGAAAATTTGTGTGGTGCTCAACTTTTTCTGGTAGAGTGCTATTCACTCGGAGTTACGAGGATTGCGTTTGTCAATCGGGTCTCGAGAAAGAACGGATGCTATCGGAGAGAGCCCCCTCTTGCTGAAGAGTCGGTTTAGGAGAACCGGTCGAATAATCAATCGAAACCCCACCTTAATCTGTTTCGAAAAATTCGACCTTCAACAAACCCAAACTGACCCACTGAGCAGTTGCCGGCATCCATTTGTTGATCGCGACTGCCGCTATTGCGGACTGACGAACAACGGACAGTCTCTGTCACTTGGCTATTCATTAAACCATTTCCGGTTCGTGGTCAGGTTACAAGATTTCTCCCCACCAGGTTCATCAAGGAGTCTGTTTTCAATCTCTTCTAAATGAAGAGTTCTGTTTCAGATTCAATTCGATGAATAATGTTGTTCGGATGTCAGACTGTACGAACATTGTTTTCGTTATCTCACTGAATTTTTCAGTGCCGTGCGAAGATTTTCTTCGACGTTTCCGACCATAATGAATACGGTTAGCAACCGGTTCGGTCTGAAAGCGCGGTTTAGAGTTACGTAAAGGGATGTGCGTTTCATTACACAATTTTGTTTAAAGGGAGTCTATCGTGCATCGGTTGAACGATGACTTGAAAGAACTCATAAGCAAAGCCAATTCCGGGGGTCACCTGACTTTTCAGGCCGTGGATGATTTTCTGCCTGATGAAGGAGGAGATCCGGCCCTCATCGACCATCTTGTGATGGCGCTGGAAGAAAATGCGCTTGAAGTGGTTGATGACCCCGAAGCTTATTCCTGGAAAGCGGAACAGGATGCTGAACAGGAGAAAAAAGCAACCCCGGAAATCCGGGTTGAAGAAGAGGAAGTGACTCCTGAAGTCGCTTCCGCCATGGCGAACGCGCTGGCTCAGGCTGAAACATCGGCCCTCTCGTCACGCGATCCCATTCGGATGTATCTCAGCCAGATGGGAAACATTCCCCTCCTCTCCCGTCGTCGGGAAATCTTTCTCGCGAAACAAATCGAACTGACCCGGAAACGGTTCCGCCGCACGTTACTCGAATCTGATTTCGCCATCGCACAGACGGTCGAAACCTTCGAAAAAGTGAACACGGGCGAACTGCCGTTTGAACGGACTTTGCGGACTTCGGAAACAGAGAATGTTCAGAAAGAACAGATTCTCGGCCGAATGTCACACAACCTCACGACTTTGCGAATCTTAATGGCCCAAAGCCGGGACGATTTCCATGCCCTGCAGGAAACGACCTCTAAAACGGCTCAAAAAGAAATCCGGGCCAAAATGATTCGCCGCCGTCGCAAAATGGCGACCCTCTGCGAAGAACTCAGCCTGCGAACCCAGCGGCTGCAACCCATAATGAAACGGTTGCACCAGGTTGCTGACCGCATGGTTGAACTGGATCGCCAGATTAAACGGTACAGCAAAAGCCCAGCGGCCCATACCGACGTCGCCGTGCTCCAGCGCGAGTTGGACGAGTTCGTCGAAATGACGCTCGAAACGGCAGAAGAATTCAAAGGCCGTTCCGACGAAATCAAAAACCGATTCGACGGTTGGACCGAAGCGAAACAGCAACTTTCCGGCGGTAACCTCCGGCTGGTGGTCTCGATCGCCAAGAAATACCGGAACCGTGGTCTCAGCTTTCTCGACCTCATTCAGGAAGGCAACGCCGGCCTGATGCGGGGTGTCGAGAAATACGAATACCGTCGTGGTTACAAATTCTCGACCTACGCCACCTGGTGGATTCGTCAGGCAATCACCCGTGCCGTGGCGGATCATGCCC
>JAGQQC010000411.1 GCA_020426395.1 Planctomycetaceae bacterium | reverse complement strand
TACGAGTGAAAATCGCCCGTTCCGGAGTTTCGATTGGCCGAAAATTATTGAAATACTTTGTGCCTAACTCTTCGACCAGCATTTTCTTCAGAGATTCGGCAGCCCCTTCCAGCAGAATATTCCCAGCGGGATCTGTACTGGCATGTGCCGCCCCCAAGGGGTTTCCATCTTTATCGACTACCCCCTCTCCAATAACGATCACGACATTCTTCTGACGATCATATAACTCTCGAACTCGCTGAGCGAGCGCGGGGAAATCGAGAGGAACCTCGGGCAACAAAATCATATCAGGTTGTCCGTAGGCCGCCCCCAGTGCGATGTACCCGGAATGGCGTCCCATCACTTCCACTATCGCAATTCGACGATGACTTTCCGCCGTGGTCCGAATCCGCTCTATCGCTTGCACAACCACAAACACGGCCGTGGCATAACCGGGAGTGGCGTAGTTAATAATATCTTCCAATTCAATCGTGGAGACTTCCTGCTGACGTTGATAAACGGGCTTCTCATTCGGTCCTGGAGAAAGCTCCCATTCATCGGGTTCATTGATGTAATTCAAACCAAGATCGTTATCGATTGTTTTCGGCGCGAGAACACAAGGGAAAAGTTCGCATAGAGTTTGCATCCCGTTAAGGGTTCCATCTCCGCCCACACACACAAGCCCTTCGATTCCTAACCGTTCCAGTCGCTGTGCAATTTTCTGCAACTGTTGTGGATCGTCGGGAGAAATATAGGTGCGCGAAGATCCAATCACGGTCCCTCCCCGACAAGGATCGACTTCGGGAATCGTCACGAACAGCGGGTTCAAATTCACATATGGGACACGATCATCAATCAGACCGGAAAAGCCTTTGAGAACCCCATAGACTTCAATATCCAACTGATTGGCTCGCTCGACAGCCCCATAAATCGTGGCATTGAGGGCAGGAGTGTCTCCTCCCGCGGTCAGGATAGCAATTCGTTTCATGAAAACAGCCTTGAAATTTGAGGCCAACAGTTTCCCGGATTTCCACAATCAACAAAGCAGCTTTGTTAAATTAAGGCAAATGCTGATGAATTCAGATCAACGACGTATTTCCGTGTATTGCTTTCGGATATAGATCACAAGACCGTCAAAGCCGGGATTCTTACAGGAGAGCACTTGAGCAATGTGGATAAACAATTTATACCAATGGAGCTGGTTTGTCATCGGTAATCATGTTTTGATTCGTTTCATTCTCATTTCGTCCCTTATTATTCTTCTATTCGGGATTCTCCCTATCACAAGAATGTCGCCCATTTCAAGGAGGGAACGATGCGTCTAGTTATCGCCTGTTTTGCATCTGCTCTGCTTTCCAGCTTGTTCACCGTCTGGTTGACCTCGGAAAACAGTACGGCGGTTGCACTCGCCCAGTCGGGAACGGGATTGGAATTTCCTTCAAAGCCCGTGTTCAACGATGAGAAACCCGTTGTTCCCCAAACACGCCAACAGCGTCCGGAAGTTGAAAACGCTTCATTTCGAATGACCAATGAAGAAGCCATTAGCGTCGCTGTTTATGAACGGGTTAACAAAAGCGTCGTCAACATCACCACACAAGCACAAGGGGGCGGAATTTTTTTCCGAAACGTCCCTGCAGAAGGATCCGGATCTGGAATGGTGATTGATACGCACGGTCACATTCTTACCAATTTCCACGTTATTGAAGATGCCAATCGAGTGGAAGTAAATCTGTTTGATGGTTCAAGCTACGAAGCCTCTCTCGTAGGAGCCGATCCAGTCAACGACATCGCCATTATCAAAATTGATGCCAAGCAAGATGTCCTGCATCCCGTAACGTTGGGTGAGTCGAGCCAACTGAAAGTCGGTATGAAAGTTTACACCATTGGTAACCCTTTCGGCCTGGAACGAACAATGACGACTGGCATCATTTCCAGTCTCAACCGGACTTTGCAAGTGCGTGAAAACCGGACGATCAAATCGATCATCCAGATTGATGCCGCTGTGAATCCGGGAAACTCGGGAGGCCCATTACTCGATACCCAGGGAAGCTTGATTGGTGTCAATACCGCCATTGCCAGCAAAAACGGACAGAACGCCGGCGTCGGTTTTGCGATCCCCGTTAACCTGGTGGCACGTGTTGTTCCCCAATTACTGCAATACGGTCGTGTCATTCGTCCGGAGATCGGAATTCAACATGTGTATGAAACGGATGCCGGTTTACTGATTGAAACATTAACCCCCGGCGGACCGGCGGAACAAGCCGGGTTGCGAGGGCCGAAAGTCGTCTCACAACGACGGGGACCTTTTGTCGTTGAACGAATCGACCGTTCTGTTGCTGATCTAATCGTGGGTATTGACGGACAGGAAGTCCAATCAGTGGACGACTTCCTGACCTACATCGAAACCAAGAAACCGGGTGACCAAGTCGTCATTGATGTTCTCCGAGATGGAGAACGAACCCGTATCACCGTCAAGCTTACGGGGACGGCTCCGCGCAAAACGTCTCTCTAAATTGATGACATCATAAAATTTTCAACATGGCTTTCCACAATGACTGCACCAGACGAAAAAGATTCCTCCACACTACGTTGGGTGGGAGAACTTCCCGGCAAATTAAACATGATCGACCAGACCCGTTTGCCGGAAGAATTCGTGCGGATTGATTGTAAAAGTCCGGAAGAAACCTGGCACGCCATTAAACGCCTTTCAGTACGGGGCGCCCCGGCAATTGGTGTTGCCGCAGCGTATGGCCTACTGCTGGGTGTTCAGAACGACGAGAACCTTTCCCGAGAGGAGTTTCTTAATAAACTTCAATCCACCGCGGACTACCTGGCTCAAAGTCGCCCCACAGCCGTGAACCTGTTCTGGGCCCTGGACCGGATGAGTCAGGTTCCGAAAACCCATCCGGAATTAGCTCCCCCCGAACTACTGGTACGCTTATTGGCCGAAGCCCGCGCCATCGAACGGGAAGACCAGGAGATGTGCCGGGCAATGGGAGAGTTTGGTCAAACACTTTTAGAAGATGGCCAGGGCGTCCTCACCCACTGTAACGCCGGCGCACTTGCCACAGCAGGGGAGGGAACTGCTCTCTCCGTCTTCTATGCCGCTGCTCGTGCCGGGAAACAAATCAAAGTCTACGCAGATGAAACCCGGCCTCTGTTACAAGGAGCTCGACTCACCTCGTGGGAATTACAGAATCATGGGATCGACGTCACCGTGATCTGCGATTCAATGGCGGGGTGGGTAATGAAAGAGAAACGAGTCCAGGCAGTCATCACTGGGGCAGACCGCGTCGCCGCGAATGGAGATGCCGCGAATAAGATCGGGACGTATTCAGTTTCCCTCCTCGCAAAAGCCCATCAGATTCCTTTTTATGTTGTCGCCCCTTCAAGCACGTTCGACTTTGCACTCCTCACCGGGGCAGACATTCCAATCGAGCAACGAGATCCGGCGGAGATCAGCCACGGCTTTGGAAAACAGACCACCCCTGACGGAATTCAGATCTATAACCCAGCCTTTGATGTCACTCCCGCGGAAAACATCACCGCCCTGATCACCGAAAAAGGGATTATTTCCCCAGTCACCACGGAAAACATTGCCTCAACACTGAATTCAGGTTCGTAAAAATCAGAGACTTCTTCAGCAGCCTTGAAGATCACGGAATAGAAAACTACAACGGGGTTTCACCTAGATCTTGTCTTCCTTCCCCATTAACAGTCAGTTTTCTTTTATGCGTACCTTGATTGAACAGGCAACTTGTGTTCTTCCAGAGGGAACTCGTACTGCTTCTATCCTCATCGATAATGGCGTTATTGAGGCAATCGATCCTGTCGATGTAGAAAATATCGATGAACGAATTAATGCCCGTGGGTATGTATTGATTCCGGGAGTGATCGACGATCAGGTTCACTTTCGTGACCCCGGTTTAACGCACAAAGAAGATCTGCATACCGGTAGCCTCGCCTGCGCCAAAGGAGGAGTTACCACCTTCTTTGAAATGCCGAACACCAACCCCGCGACAATCACTAAAGAGGAACTGGAAAAGAAGTACGAACTCGCATCGACAAAATGCGTCGTCAATTTCGGTTTTTATGTCGGAGCGACACCCGATAACGTCCGCGAGCTTCAACAGGTCGACCAGAAGCCGGGTATCATGATCTTCATTGGTTCGAGCACTTGTAATTTACCGGTTGTTGATTAGGCGAATCTAGAAAAAATCTTTGCGGAAACTTCACTCCC
>JAGQQC010000410.1 GCA_020426395.1 Planctomycetaceae bacterium | reverse complement strand
GAATGCGATGGATATCGCGCGCCTGTTTTGCGCGATGTCTTGTAGCAACACGGTCGGATTGCGCGCTCAGAACCCAACTCATGTATCCCTTCCAGCAACTCTACTTTGAACAAGGTTCCTGTTCCTGAATGATTGAACTAATAATCAAGCGACAATCCAATCTGAAAAATGAAATACTCTCTGGTTTGACCGTCGCCCTAGCGCTCGTCCCGGAGGCGGTTGCGTTCGCATTTGTGGCAGGGGTCGATCCGCTCGTCGGTCTGTGGGCCGCATTTATTATGGGGTTTGTCACGTCGCTCATCGGCGGACGCCCGGGAATGATTTCTGGTGCGACCGGTGCAATGGCTGTCGTGATGACCGCCTTTATCATTCTACACGGGGTGGAATACATGTTCGCCGCCGTAATTCTGTGTGGCATCATTCAAATATTGTGTGGTGTCTTCAAGCTGGGGAAACTGGTCCGCATTCTACCTCATCCGGTCACGCTCGGATTTGTGAACGGGTTGGCCATCGTCATTGGCCTGGCTCAGTTCGGTCAGTTCAAAACGAACCATCACCTCCTCTACGACATAATGACGGGCAACTTTCAGATCAAGGGGGATTGGATGACGGGTATTCCACTGCTCACCACCCTCGGACTGATCGCCGGGACAATGCTCATCATTCATTACCTGCCTCGTTTCACGAAGGCAGTTCCAGGCACGCTCGTCGCGATCGTTGTCATGACCGGGCTCGTTTACTTCACACCGATTCAATCAGTCACGGTACAGGACTTTGTCGACAGTCAGAATGAAGTTGCTGCCGAAAAGACTTACAAGTCGAAACTGTTCAACGAACAGAAGCAAGATCTGAAAATCTCAGAACTGGAATCTGCTGGCACGGCCCTGGCCACCGCCAGTATTGAGATTCCCGAGTCGGAGGAAACACGCGTAGCGGGGTATTTTCAGATTCCTTCGATCGATTTGACTCCAGAAAGCCTATTGACCATCCTGGGTCTCGCTCTGACATTAGCGGCCGTGGGACTGATCGAATCACTAATGACACTTACCCTCGTCGACGAATTAACCCAAACCCGCGGGAGCAGCAATCGCGAGTGTATGGGTCAGGGGGCGGCAAACATCATCTGCGGACTGTTTGGAGCGATGGGAGGCTGCGCCATGATCGGTCAGTCGATGATCAACATTCGCTCTGGCGGACGGGGACGGCTCTCGGGCATCTGCGCCGCCTGTTTTCTGCTCAGTTTTATCATTTTCCCTCCCCTATGGCACTGCATCGGCTTGATTCCTGTTCCAGCCTTGGTCGGTGTAATGTTCATCGTCGTGATCGCTACGTTTGAATGGACGACCCTTCGCCTGTGGAACAAAATTCCCCGCTCCGATTTTCTAGTTATCCTACTCGTCTCGGCGAAGACCGTCGTTTTCGATCTCGCCATCGCGGTCGTCGCCGGCGTGGCGGTTTCCTCGCTGGTTTTCGCCTGGAAGAAATCGAGTCGTCTTAACGTCGACATCATTGATGACGGCGACACCCGCATCTACGAATTGAAAGGCTCTTTCTTCTTCGGAGCTGTAACTAGTTTCAAGGGGTTCTTCGACCCAGATAATGATCCGGAGCACGTCGTCCTCGAATTCCAGAACTGCACCGTCTATGACCACTCCGCCCTGGAAGCAATCAACGCAGTCGCCCAACTTTACCGTCAACGGGGCAAACAACTGTCGGTCCGCCACCTCAAAGAAGAATGCGGCCAACTGGTCCGCAAGGCGGAAGACGTGTTGGAGTTGAACGTGGCATAGCGGGCGATGGTGAAATCGCTCGCTGTGTTGCCATAGTTATCATAAACGTTTTTGCAAAAGAATCAGCGAAAGAGTAAAAGCTTGAAAACACCGATGCGGGAATGGAGAATTGAGGAGAACACTTAATATCGTCGAGCCGCATTCTCCTGTCACCAATACGCCCCAGGTCATAGAACATGAATTTCCGCTATTTTTTACTTAGAACCCTGTTAGCCACTGCGTTCATCGCACTTATTACGATCTCCGCCGAAGAAGTCTGCGCTGAACATAATGGGAAGGTTCAAATACTGCTGCTCGGGGACAGCACGACTGAGGGGAGTATTCCCCGATTAATGAAACCCGAAGGGCCGCATCTGGAAACGGTGCTTGAGCAACTGCTTGCGGCAGAAGGTGATTTGCCGGCGACGCAGGTGATCAATTCGAGTTTAAGCGGGGAATATATTGATCGGCTTTTTTCGTCGGGGCGGTATGACCGAGATGTCGCCAAGTTGCCCGGGATCGATTACATCTTTATCCGGTACGGTTTGAACGACCGGGGACGGCTCAAAGATTTTGCGACTGAGTTCCCGGAAGATTTTCACGAGCTTCTGGCCCGATTGCGTCAGGATCATCCCAGCGCAATGTTAATCCCAATGACCGTCATTCCCTTTTCAGGCGAAGAGCGGAGTAAAGAGATTAACGATTTGATCTTCGAGGTCTCACGAGAAGAGGGACTGGAAGTTTTTGACATCTATCCGCGATACGCCGCCGAATTGGAAAAAGGCCACAATATGCTGAACTACCGACGGTACAACCTGGCCAAAGTGCCGGAGAAATATCACGAACTGGTGAAGCCCTTCGTGATCAAAGGGCAAGTCTGCGTGATGTCCAACGAACTCGACGCGATCCTGGGTGATCTCCCCGGCTGGTACAACGACCGCCACCCGAACCTTGCGGGTTACAATGTGATTGCAGATGAAACGGCGAAGTATTTGGGGAAAATCTTGCGGGATAAGAAAGAACAATAACCGCGAGTTTAGTGGCATAAAAAACCTAATAGACCGGCACATACCGCGAAGTCAAGAAGTCTCTTCACGGTATTTCAATGCAGAATTCCATTTGATTCAGATCGCGATTTCCCTAGTATCCGTGTCTCTTCGTAGTCAAGCACAATGGGGAATCGACATACATCATCGTATTCCAGTTGAGTGCCCATAGTTTCGCTTCACTCAATTGATCATCGCCGCTGTCTGATTTAACCTCCACCGCAAACGGACTCACCTACTTCATTGACATTTCAGTCAGTATCAAACTCTCAATTAATGAACTCTTTTGCCTAACAACTTCAGTTGTTCTTCGCGTACCTGTTCGTACTTTGGTTGAACGATTTTCATTAACTCGCTGTACGGCCAATTATTCACGGAGACATATTCCGTGAAATCGTCCTCTTCCCACTGAGCAAGAATCGCCCGATAGGAGCTCACATGGGCGAGTGCATGACGGAAAGGAGGTGGGAAATTGTTTCCGTCATACAAATCCATATTGTCGAGAATAATTCGCTCCGCGCGTTCATTTAGTGGATGAAAGACCTCTCTCATCCAAATGACCCAACGTTTCAATTCTTCCTCTTTCAGAAGATGAGTTCCTTCTTTGGGAAAATAGGTCTCCAGGCCGTGATTTGGCCAATACTTTTGACAGAAAGCTGACCAGGCTTCATCACTCGCCTGAAGAATGGCATACAAGGGACCATAAAAATCCCGTAATTGCCGATTGATACGATCCAGCCTTGCCTGCCGTCGATCAGTCGCAATTTTGTGGAAGTGGGCCACCAGCCACCCCGCTATCGCCAATAATATTGTTGCCAAAGTTGCTGTGCTATTTGTCCATTCTGAATCAGGCATGGGAAGTGCATCCAATTAATTTACCCTGTGTCTCCTTTACTGCACGACCCTCTTGTCGATGCAGGTAGTTGCTAAGATTATCTGACAGTCTTTCGTTTTTCCATCTTCGACGAATCTTCGATGTACCTATCCGGGTGCATTTCCCTTCTCCAGCTAACCCGTCAAGAATTCTTCGACCGCTTTGAGCCTTTTGTACGTCTTCTCCGAGACAGATTTTTTTTCAGCTACCGACTTGACGGTCCACATATTCTCCTGCTATTATTAACCAATCAGTTAATTAACCAATTGGTTACACTTATGTCAGATTCACTCAGTCAAACATTTGCGGCACTAGCCGATCCGACGCGGCGGGCGATGTTGGCCCGGTTGGCGAAGGATGGAGAGATCACCGTCTCTGAACTGGCCGAACCTTTTTTGGATCAGATGAGCCTGCCCGCTGTCACCAAGCACGTCAAAGTTCTGGAGCGGGCCGGACTTGTCACCAAGAAACGGAAAGCTCAGCAGCGACCGTGTGAATTGAACTCGGAGGGCCTGAAGGATGCTGTGGAATGGATG